>DAHWEW010000324.1:0-2699 GCA_027326225.1 Legionellaceae bacterium | reverse complement strand
TATGGCTCAATTAATTGATCGACGACAAAATGCGGGTAAGAAGAGCACGGTCAACCGTCAACGGTTTCTGCGTCGATATAAAAACCAAATCAAACGAGCTGTATCTGAGGCGATTGGCAAACGCAGTATCACTGAAATTGATAAAGGTGAACAAATCTCCATACCCGCAAAAGACATTTCTGAACCACGATTTCATCATGGCACAGGAGGTAAAATTGAGCGGGTTCTTCCAGGTAATGACGAGTTTGTCACAGGCGATCGCATCAAGCGCCCCCAAGGTGAAGCAGGAAGTGGAGGAGGCGGTAGTGAGGCCAGTAACAGCGGTGAAGGGGAAGATGATTTTGTGTTTCAAATTTCTCGCGAAGAGTTTTTAGAGATATATTTTGAAGATTTAGAGTTACCCGATCTCATCAGAAAAGAGCTCGCTCGCATCAATACCCTCAAAACCGTACGCGCAGGCATTACAACCAGTGGCATTCCAACAAATATCAATATATTGCGCTCTATGCGCCAAGCAACTGGCCGCCGCATCGCCATTGGCTCGCCCCACAAGCGTCAGTTGAAAGAAGCTGAACAAGCATTACAACAGTTAGAAGCCACCCCAGCGCCTGATCCTGATGAGCGTTTACGGCTACAACATCAAATTGCTCTCTTAAAAAAGAAAATAGGTGCTATCCCTTTTATTGATACCTTTGATCTACGCTATAACAATCGCATACGAATCCCAGCACCATCCACTCAAGCAGTGATGTTTTGTATCATGGATGTGTCAGGCTCCATGGATGAACCTAAAAAAGACATAGCCAAGCGCTTTTTTATTTTACTTTATTTGTTTCTCACCAAAAATTACGAAAAAATAGAATTGGTTTTTATCAGACATCACACGTCCGCCAAAGAAGTGAGCGAAGAAGATTTCTTTTATTCTCGAGAAACGGGCGGAACTGTCGTCTCAAGTGCCTTGGAGCTCTTATATCAAATCATTGAAGCACGTTTTCCTCCGTCTGCTTGGAATATTTATGTTGCTCAAGCCTCAGATGGCGATAACTGGAATGCAGACTCGCCTTATTGCTTAGAATTGCTACAAGAAAAAATCATGCCCTTGCTCCAATATTTTGCCTATATTGAAATCATGCCTCGTCACCATCAAAGCTTGTGGGAGGTCTATCTCCAAGTGCAAAACCGTTATTCTAATTTTGCGATGGAAAATATTGACAACGTTGTTGATATTTATCCTGTATTTCGAGAATTATTTAAAAGGAAAACGGTATGAGAAAAAAGTATATATCTACAGGCGCTGATTGGACATTTGAGCTGATACAAGCTTATGATGCAGCCATTGCAAAGCGGGCAAAAGACTTCAAACTAAATACCTATCCCAACCAAATTGAAATCATCACCGCTGAGCAAATGATGGACTCTTACGCTTCTGTGGGCATGCCTATTGGTTATCATCATTGGTCATTTGGTAAGCATTTTGTTGGCGTTGAAAAAAGCTATCAACGGGGTCAAATGGGCTTAGCCTATGAACTTGTGATCAACTCTAATCCTTGTATTGCTTATCTGATGGAAGAAAATACCATGGCGATGCAAGCTTTGGTGATTGCTCATGCTTGTTATGGTCATAACTCTTTTTTCAAAAACAATTATTTGTTTAAAATGTGGACTTCAGCAGACGCCATTATTGATTATCTGGTCTTTGCCAAAAATTATGTGACTGAATGTGAAGAACGTTATGGCATTGATGAAGTAGAAACCATTTTAGATGCTTGTCATGCGCTGATGAATTATGGCGTTGATCGTTATAAACACCCCGCTCCGCTCTCGATTCAAGAAGAAAAAATTCGCCAACAAAATCGCGCCATGTATTTACAAACCCAAGTGAATGAATTGTGGCGTACCATTCCAATGAGTAAAGAGGATCAAAAAAGCAAAGAAAAAACCAGGTTTCCAGCTGAGCCTCAGGAAAATATTCTTTATTTTATTGAAAAAAATGCTCCCCTCTTGAGGCCTTGGCAAAGAGAAATCGTTCGCATTGTCAGAAAAATAGCGCAATATTTTTATCCCCAAGGTCAAACCAAAGTCATGAATGAAGGCTGGGCTTGTTTTTGGCATTATACCTTGATACATGCACTTTATGATGAACAGTTGGTAACCGATGAATTTATGCTTGAAATCTTGCAAAATCATACCAATGTGATCATGCAACCTTCCTATAAGAGCCCATATTTTAATGGGATCAACCCTTATACGTTGGGTTATCATATGATGCAAGACATCAAGCGCATTTCCATGAACCCCACGGAGGAAGACAAACGTTGGTTTCCTCATCTAGCCAATACTGATTGGTTGACCAATTTAGATCATGCCATGCGAAATTTTAAAGATGAGAGTTTTATTGCTCAATACTTGTCCCCTCATTTGATCCGTGAGCTCAAATTATTTCATATCATCGACGATGACCGGCACCCAGAAATGGTGGTTCATGCCATCCACAATGAGCAAGGATACCAGCTCATCCGAGAAGCCTTATCAAGACAATACAATTTGAGCCAAATGGATTTAGACATACAAGTATTTTCTGTAGATTTAGAAGGAGATCGCTCATTAACCTTGCAGTACATACAACAAAATAGAGTTCCTTTAGGCAAATCAACAGAAGAGGTCTTGAAACACTTATATAGCTTGTGGAAATTTCCAGT
>DAHWEW010000323.1:0-2700 GCA_027326225.1 Legionellaceae bacterium | reverse complement strand
AAAAGTTGGTTTAAATAAAGCTCAACATCTCGGCAAATTTCAATACATCGACTTAATCGGAGAGGATATCCCGTTTGAGGATCAACGAGATGTTGTAGATTCCATAATAGATTAGACAAACTCATCATAATAAATCGCGGAGCGCGTCGGTTATTCAAATAGTTATGTTTCTGAAAGGCGGACTCCCAGAAGGCAACAAATGAGCAGTCTGTCTGAAATTTTTCGTCAATATCAGCTATGGCTTTAGGAAGCGCTGATTTGAAAAATAAATTGATAGCTGTTCGTTGCTTATCTAATGCTTTTGTACTAGCAAAAGGTTGCATTAATCCATCACTCATTTTATAGAATGGAAGAATTGAATAAAATTTATCTTTTTTTTCTGTCAATGATTCGGCACTATGAATACCCAAATAGGTAGAGAAGCTTGGATTCTTATCGGTAAGCTCTAGAAATCCTTTGATGGCTTTCTCTTCTGTTGATAATTTGTTCTCTTCTCGGTTGGTCGGTAGTAAAAAGGTTGCGATGCCTGCTTGCCGCTCTTTATCAAAAGATAGCCGTTGTTTGTTCAGAACCACCAGTTGCTTAGAGATAGCGACATAAGCCAGTTCTATCCCTTTGATTGCTAAACTGATGGCCTGAGATTGTAGGCTGAGCTCAGCGTTGATAGAAGAGTTGCTCATTGTGATGTATTGATATTGTTCCATTTCTTGAGTGCGCTTCAATGCGATCGTTTTGATGTCTTCAGCTTGACCATTGTTGACCGTTAATGTTCTGGTTGTTGTATTTGTTCCTGCACGCAAAGCTAATTCAGTCATGTCATTTTTTGGCATGTTCGTATCCTCCCAAAATACTTGGGACTGAGGTCGCAAGAGTAATATTGATTAGCTGGACCATGCACGCTAGAAATAAAGACTAGGTCCTATGATTAACTATAGACTAAATAAACAGAAAGATGGTATTTATTACAGATTTGAGAAAATATAACATAACTGCTCATCAGTTCGTTGATGTTTGGGCTAGGGAGGTCTTCCAAATTCACCTTAAGTATATCTTGATAAATCAATTTGCATGATGTCTATTTTATAACCGAACCAGACTGCCTTGCTTGAAAAACATTCCGAACCAATGCGTTAAGAGCTTACATAATCACTTTGTAATTCCAGAGGCATGAACTCTTGGAGGCGCTCATATAAGGCCATGATTTCTTCACAAAACACGTGAAGTTGTTGCCTATTTTCCCACAAAGCATAATCAACGCCTTTTCGAAACGCTTGTTGGCGAGCCAAGGTTTTGATCAATTGCATGTCTTTTTGCGATAAAAGAAGCGCATGATTCAATTCAATGAGCTCGAGTAACGTTTTGTATTGCCTGATTTCTCGATAATCATGGACTACATACGCTTTTAAGGTCAATTCAAAGGCTATGTACATAAGCGAGTTGATGGGTAGCAGCGCGTCGATGGAGAGCTCTTTATCTAAAAATACCTCTGCGTTTTGTTTTAACAAATAGTTGGCACAATACACATGCTGTGTCGCTATTTTGAGCATATCTATGGGATCAAGATAATGTTTATCCATGGGCCTTTCTCTATGTATTAATAAACCTGAAAAAAGACGTTTAACTGAACTCCTTAGATTAGGAATCTATCCTCAATTAAAAGCCATTATTCGTATTTTAAACGTTACTCCCTAGAAATAAATGACTAACGTTGCATATTTTTAAAATATAGCAAATCGATATTGATACAGATCAATATACTTAAGGTGAATGGGTAGAGGGTGGTTCAGGACGAAGTGGTGGGTGAGTAGTTACAAAATAACTGTCATTGCAGTAAGATGTAGTCTTTAGTTTTTAGTGCTTGGTGTCGCTCATTAGGTGAGTACTTGAAATAGGGTTTTTATGGAATACAAAGATTACTACAAAGTCATGGGTGTGCCTCGAGAAGCCACTGATAAAGAGATAAAAATGGCTTATCGACGTTTGGCTCGAAAATATCATCCCGATATCAGCAAAGAGCCTAATGCTTTAGAAAAATTCAAAGAAGTTGGCGAGGCTTATGAGGTCTTAAGAGATCCTGAAAAACGTAAGGTTTACGACCAATATGCCACTGATTGGTCATCTCGACAAAAAAGCGAGTCTTACGCCCAAAGTTCACATTGGAATGATGAAAATTCGAATCACCAATATAGTCATGATTTTTTTGAGTCCTTATTTGGTGGTTCTCCTTATTTTCATCAACAAAGTAGTGTTGGTATGGATTACCATGGTAAAGTCAATGTGAGCTTAGAAGAGGCATATCGCGGTACGGTCAAGGAGTTGCATCTTGATTCTTCACACCAGGATTCGGGAAAAAAGCACACGTTGAAGGTGAAAATTCCTCCAGGTATTAAGTCGGGCCAACAAATTCGTCTACCAGGGCTTGGTGGGGCTGCTGCAATGAAAGGAGGCTCTCCTGGGGATCTGTATTTAACCGTCCATGTTGATAAGCATCCCATCTTTGATGTGATTGGTGATGATATTTATGTGACGTTACCGATTGCACCTTGGGAAGCGGCTTTAGGAAGTACCATTCTTGTTCCAACCCTAGGTGGCAATGTCGATTTGAAAATACCTCCTAGTTCGCAAGGTGGACAGACGTTACGTTTAAAAAAGCGAGGGTTACCGGGCAACACTCCAGGTGATCAATATGTTATCCTGAAA
>DAHWEW010000322.1:0-2701 GCA_027326225.1 Legionellaceae bacterium | reverse complement strand
GCAGCGTCAATGCCGATCGTATCCGCCCCGGCAAGGTGAAAGCCCAGACCCGTACCGCGCAACAGCTTGCTCAATGCCTCGATGACTGGCAGGGTGCCGCTCACTCCCTTCGTATCGAGATGCGCAAGCGCCGTGTTCTCTTTATGAATTTATTGAATGAAGAGGCATTGATCATAGAAGACAACGCAAATCTAGCTGTGAAACAATTAAAGTATCAGTGGGATAATGATGCAAATGAACAGTTATTACAATTGGGATTTGATACCTTCATTCAAAAAACTAAGCGTATTTTACAAGCCAAACCTGAAACCTATGATATCAGTCAAAGCCGAGATTTGAGTGTGAGGCAGCAGTATGCTTTATTACAACTCACCGATGAATTGAAACATATTGGTGCACCAAGACCTCTTCTAGATCCTTTACCTGAGCCACATATGCTGAAACAGGGTTTAAATACGCTTTACAAAAAATATGAAGCTTGTTGGTTCAAATCACAATCACGTCAAACGGAAATGTCTCATCTTCAGGAGAATATCTCTCTTCTATTGGAGCAAGAAAACGTACATGGCAGTCAAGATCGCTATCAGAGCATTATTAAGGCGATTAGTCAGGCAAAGATAGAAGCCTTACAAAGAGATGCTCTAGAAGACAAGGACAGATGGTTTAAGGTGAATCGAGGTGGGAATAGTCGATATTTTAATACTCTAAATCACATGCAAGATCTGGTGATTCGACATTGGGCAGCAGATGCCAAGTCTTTTCATACCATGCAAGGTTATCAAGACTTTAATCGTCAAGAGTTTATTCAGTTGACGCAATTTTTGACTGAAAGAGTATCAGACTATTGTGATGAAACTTATCTTCAAGAAGATGATCCTAGAAACAAAGAATGGGGGCGACGAATCAGTCAGCTCTTTATGAATCAGAAAGATAAAGACGCCACACAGTCATTAGAGCAGGTGTTAACTCGTTTTAGTGAGAAGTATAACGATGTAGATGACTTTGATTTAGAAAAAGAAGATGTCGATATCCTCATGCAAGAGCTTCGAGAAGCGATTCAGAGATTACCTGGATATTTGGCAACCATAGGCAAGGAAGTTTTAGTCCGCTGTGATGCTTTGATTCTTCATTTAGGAGAACAAGAAAGTGCTGGCGAAAATCTCTTTGGAGGGGCGCCGCTGATGGGGTAAGCATAGCTGCCACCTATCCGAATCGTGTCCGTCATGGTTCGGATAGGTGGCACAAAATGGTCTGGATATTGCTACAAAAAAAACCAATAATGAACTACACTATTACACATTGATATTAAATTAATCACAAAATAAACTCTAATTTTAATCGTATTGATACACATAACTTAATAGGACAATCATCATGTACGCTGACATTTATCCTCATCTACACGAACAATTTGCTCAGTTTGATAATTTTGAATTGATTTGTGCGGTACTTGAAGAAAACTTTGGGGATCTCTTTAAGCTAGATGCCTTAGATGCAGCTTCGAAATCGAAAACTGCAGGAAAATACGTACAAGTATTTCGCATGTGTATGGAGCAATTATCTCGCTTGTATACCAAAGAAGAAATTGTGAATGCAATTGGGAAGGCGCTGACTAGTGACTCCATCAAAATGATGATGATCAATGGCCCTATGTATATTCCACCTAATGAAAAAGGGGCCTCAGCACAAATAGGCTATCTTGAAAAACTAGCCACAGGTCAGCTCACACCCTCAGAACCGTTGGGTTATCTAGATATACTTCGGGCAACAGAGTTCCTGGGGAAATATTCAGTCTCTCATCTTTGCTGTTTACACACCCTGAATTGGCATAAATCTCCAGTCATCTTTGTGAACTTGAATACCAAAACGAAAGGTCTACCTAAGTGGGCCGTCATCGATTTAAGAAATGCAGCAAATCCGCGCGTTTATTGCGAAGCGCCCCTTTTGGAATCTGAAAAATCTAGTTTGGAGTCTGAATTGGGTGTGAGGTTTAATCCAGATGCTTATGTGGGTGGGGAAGCTGCACTTTCTATTTCAACAGGATATACCGCTTTGGCATGGGTCAATCAAGAAGTGCAGCGCAAATCTGCTTTGACACTCGCCTCAGATTTCCTTGCCTTGGTTGAAGAGTTCTTTTGGATTTTAACCCATAATGGGCACTTTTGGGCAGAAGAAACCAATGCTCAGATCCCTAACGTTCGTTTATTCAGAGGTGATCTTTACTCATTGATTCGTGCAGTCATCTTAGGGGAGTTAGGTCCGCATCAATTTCGTCCTAATGATTTGATTGCTGCCCTCGATGTCATTGCCAAAAATCACATTGACATTAACGATCATCCACAAATAAGCATCAATGCTCGTAGTTTTGTGCTTGGAGTGGATGCTGCGTTGCTCCGAGTCAATATACTGCAAGAAACAGACGATCAAGTGGTGTTAACTGTACCCGAACACATTGATGAACACAGGGTGAGGGATGCTTATAGACAAGTGTGTGGTCAATATGTTGTGGGTGAGCAGTGGTTCGATAATATCAGGCGCATCAAAAATTTTGGTCAAATTCCCCAAGTAGACATGGCAACCGGTTTTGTGTTGTCTGTATTTCGAGGTCGCGCAAAGAAACAAAAACTAGTGATTACACTTCCAGAAAAATTTCAACTAAATGATCAAGAGCAACGCATGATTTTGACTTTTATGCGGGTCA
>DAHWEW010000321.1:0-2728 GCA_027326225.1 Legionellaceae bacterium | reverse complement strand
GTCTCCATGAATCATTCGCAGTATTTTATTGTATCCCTGCGAACAGCTGCGTATTTTGCAGTGATTTAATTTGCTTGTCAATGTAAGCTTAAAAAAAAGACATGCCCTAGCGCCACCTTTTAATCACAAGCTTTATCATCACGTCATGCCCCTGTAATTGAATTTTACCTGGTAAATCGATTTGATTAACGGTAGTGTAATTAGAATAACTAATTTTATACCCCGATTGTATCAATTCGGTGAGATGACCATTTGAGTCGCGATGAGTCAATTGTACAGGTCCAGGTGCTGGTAATCCCCTGACCCAATAAAAGAGATTTTTCACAGGTAAACGAGTACCTGTTTGTTGTTGCAATAGTTGATCTGCATCATTGGAGGCGATTTTCTTAGGACCATCAAGATAGTGAATCATAGCCCCATGTTTTTCAATCATCACTGAGCCCCCGCCAAAAGGGCCTAATAGGCGAATTTGGTACTGGTTAGCTCCTTGTTGCACCCAATCAAGTGAGGCTGACCAACCTTTTTTTGAATTTCTAGCAGCAATGGCGCCAGAGATTTCCCAAGAAGTTTTTGATGAAGCTGAACCTTTTGGCTTCATGTGGGACGCATTTTGTTCGGTATTGGGTTCAAAGGTATGATTTTCTGGATTCATTTGTGATACGTTTGAAGGCGCACAGGCAGTGAGCAATAATGCAAAAAAAACACAGATCAGTTTTAATAAATTCATGAGTGATATCCCTAATCCTCTATCAGAGACTTCAATTATAGTTTTTCAATGAACAATACGCTAGACTCCTATGAATGGTTATTGAAACGTTTAGATATGAAACATAAAGCAATTTATCCAGGTACATTCGATCCTATCACCAATGGTCATATTGATATCATCACTCGCGCGGCTAAATTATTTCCTGAGTTGATTGTAGCCGTTGCAAGTAATGCCCTGAAGCGACCATATTTTTCATTGAAAACACGCATAGAATTGGTTGAGCGTGCTGTTGGTCATTTGCCAGAAGTGAAAGTCATGGGATTTGATAATTTATTGATTCATTTTGCTGATGAGCAGAAAGCTCGAATTATTCTACGAGGTCTTCGCGCTGTTTCAGATTTTGAATACGAATTTCAACTAGCTGGGATGAATCGTAAATTAGCCGCACATGTGGAGACCATATTTCTCACGCCTTCTGAAGACTCCATGTTCATTTCATCAAGCCTTGTACGTGAAATTGCAAATCTGGGTGGTGATGTCTCTGAATTTGTGCCTGATATTGTTGTAAAGGCACTACAGGTGATGAAAACGGAGGGCTAATGAGTCCATTGCATTCTAATTTCAAGCATTTGATAAGGATTCTATTGTTCTTTTTGAGTGTACCAAACGGCTATGCTGCTCATCCTGACGGTTATGCAGTTGCGAGCGCTCATCCACTAGCCACTAATGCGGGACTTGAAATGTTAGCAGCAGGAGGCAATGCATTTGATGCAGCCATAGCAGTGAGTGCCGTACTTGCAGTTGTAGCACCCTATCACTCGGGATTAGGGGGGGGCGGTTTTTGGTTATTGCATCAAGAAGCATTGCATCAAGATACGTTTATTGATGGTCGTGAGACAGCACCCTTGGCCTCGACTAAGACGATGTTTTTAGACAAAGAAGGTAAGCCCATTCCTCTGTTATCGTTAAATGGTGGTTTAGCCGCGGCTATTCCTGGAGAACCTGCAGCGTTGGTGCTTATCGCTGAGCAGTTTGGTCGATTGCCACTAACCCAAACGTTGGCTCCAGCCATTCGATTGGCTGAGTCAGGGTTTCCGGTCGATTTCCAATTGAATCGTTTTTTGACCATGGGCGATAGAATCGAACAAATCAAAAAGCATCAAGGGTCTGTGAAGGTGTTTTTGCATGATGGGAAGCCCTATCAAACGGGTGAACAACTCATTCAGCATGATTTGGCTAGAACATTAAGGCTCCTTGCAGAAAAGGGACATGACGGGTTTTATAAAGGAGAAATTGCAGAGCGCTTAGTGAAAGCTGTGAATCAGGCAGGTGGGAAGTGGAGCATGAAGGATTTAGCTCTTTACAAAGTGAAAATCAGAAAGCCACTGCACGGTACATTTCATGACATGCATATTGTTACGGCACCCCCTCCTTCAGAAGGTGGTGTGAACTTTCTGTTGATGCTTCAAATATTATCTAGTTATCCCTTAGACACTTGGTCAAAAGTCCAATGGGTTCATTATGTTGTGGAATCAATGCGACTTTCTTTCTGGCAGGTCAGTCAATTACTTGGTGATCCAGATTTTGTTCAAATTCCGATAAAATCAATCCTTTCAGAAAAAAACAAAGCTTATTTGCAAAGTTTCATTAAAAAAGACAGAGCAACAAAAAGTGCTACTTTAGCACAAAAAACACCTCCCGAAGCGTCAAGTGATAACACAACCCATTTTTCGATTATTGATAAGGAGGGTAACCGGGTTTCTGCAACTTTGACGATTAATTATATTTTTGGCTCAAGTGTGGTTGCCGATGGCACTGGGGTACTGTTGAATGATGAGATGGATGATTTTGCGATAAAACCTGGCACGATGAATGTCTATGGATTGGTTGGAGGGCAATCAAACCAGATAGAACCTGGGAAAAGACCATCTTCTAGCATGACCCCTACTTTTTTGGAAACGCCAGGGCGTGTGGCTATTCTTGGCACACCAGGAGGAAGTCGAATTCCTACTATGGTTT
>DAHWEW010000320.1:0-2741 GCA_027326225.1 Legionellaceae bacterium | reverse complement strand
ATGAATATTATCCAATATAAATTTTGGTAATTGCTAATCTGGCACATAGGGCGGTTAAAATTCCTATGATCTAATCATATACAAATTATAAAAATTTAGTTAAAATGCATATTTTATAAACATGCAGAAAAAAATCATGGCTAACATTTACTATTGGCGTGACGTCATTGGCGATATGTCACAATTTGAGCCTTATCAGAATGAAATTCAACAATTAAGGGAAGGCCAATACCGCGCTTTGGACTTGGAACGCTTAAGAGGACATCATAACCCGCCTCTTTATAGCATTAGAGTCAATGCAGATACTCGTATTTTATTTACCACCTACCAACGCTCTATCTGTTTGCTGGATGTTGTCTTAAATCATGATTATGAAAAAAGCCGTTTTATGAAAGATGGCGTTTTGGCGGCCTTTTTAGCCAAAGAAGCACCCATGTTGGCCATGGCTGAACCGCTTGCTGTGGAAGAAGAACTTAGGATGGCAGTAGATGAAGATCTGCACGCCGACGATCGCTTTATCGCTTTAGAATCTCACAATCGACGTTTAATTACCTTAAGTTTGGAGCAAGAAGAAGTCTTTGCCGCGCGCCTACCCATGATTTTGTATGGCCCCGCGGGCTCTGGAAAAAGTTCTGTGGCTTTATCCCTATTGGCGCGTTATGTGCGAGAGCATCGAGGGATGCCCGATGCTTTTCCCATTTTGTATGTCAGTCAATCTCCTTTTTTGGTCGCCTACATGAAACGATTGTGGCAAGGCATGTTTGGCGACTCTGATCTGGTTCAGTTTAAAAGTTATGGAGAATTATTGACCGAACACATGCCAGAAGCTCAGATAGCACCTGATGAGATGTTTGATGAGTGGTACCAGAAATACACCAAAAAAAACCGCAAAAAAATGTCTTCGCAAAAGAGTGTCTTAGATAAAGACTTGGTGTGGCAAGAATTTCGAATTTGTTCAGGTTACAGCAAAGAGCAATATTTTAAGCTTGGCAAAAGACAAAGCTCATTAGAAGATGAGACGAGAAATGATATTTATCAAGCTTATGAAGCCTATATGGCTTATTTGGAAGCGGAGCACTTAAAATCAGCAGCTCTTTATCGCACACGCTTTGAAACCGCTGATTATAAAATCGTGGTCGTTGATGAAGCACAAGATTTGTCCTACGGTCAGTTAGATAATTTGTATCACTGTGCCAAAGGGAATATCGTTTGTTGTTTGGGAGATCACCAAATCCTTGGCGATGGTAAGTCACGATTTCCCTATCTTCGCGATTTACTGAGAGAGCACTCCTTCAAAGAATTAAAAACCACTTATCGATGTCCACAACGAGTCGTTGATGTGGCCAATAAATTGATTGACCTAAAGCTTCGAGTCACAGGCGGCACTGCAGATAAAGCAGAGTCATCCATGATTGAATCAGCCAATCGCCAATCATCAGGCGTTGCCCTATGGATGGAAGGTATTGAAGACGAAGCGATGGAGCACATTCGCCAAGAGGCGCGTACACCCCATTTTGCCGTGGTCACCAGACGCGAATTTGTAGAAGAAGCCATCGCTTTATTTGGCACAGAATTGGTCTTTACCCCAGAAAATATCAAAGGCCTTGAATATCAAACCATCCTTGTCTATCACTTATTAAATAACGATGCAGCACAACTTGCCAATCAAAAACTAAAAGAGGTTTCTCCTCAAGAAAAACCCACACATCGCGCAAAAGCAGGATGTGATGATGAATCTTGTCGACCCTGGTTCAATCAAGTCATCACTGCAGTGACGCGTTCTTTAAATAAAGTCATCATCATGGAGCCACGTCATCATAAAATAGGGCATTTATTAGATGAATTGCGACAAGTCATCCATCCCGCAACCGCATCAGCCAAAGTTGACGCGGCATCAACAGACTTCAACCCACCCACAGCTCAACCAAACGAGATTTGGGAAGAAGAAATAGAAAGATTGCTGGTTCATGGTCATATCGATAAAGCACGCGATATTTTTATCAAAACACTCAAAAGGAGTCCTGAAGAATTTCTGCAATTGATCAGTCAGACAACTCCTGATGCTCGGATTAAAACAGAAGCCGCGGCCATGAAAAGCCCGGAAAAAAAATCAAGTCCACCGGAAAAGAAAAAAGCCATTAACCCTTTGCCGCCCAATAAAGATGAAGAAAAGGTGCTTTATCTTTTAGAACACTTTACAGAAGAGCGCATCATCCATTTATTGAAACAACGAAATCACTTGAATCTCCTGTGTCATGTTCCTGTTGTTTTTGCGAAAGTACGATCATCATTGTTATTACATATAGCAAACTCAGTAGAGAGACTTATTATATTTGCACAGGCCATGCAACAAGATCAAAACTTAGCGCGGCAATTAATCACTATCTCACTCATTGCAAAAATAAACCCACAATTAGATCTCATCGCCAGAAATCAATTATTTACCACGCTTATCATCTGTTATCCACCCATCATTCTTGATAAAACTATTTTGGCTTGGTTTAAAAAATTTATTTCCAGCTCCCTGAATCTGTGCCTCTTTCATAATCTGACTCAACAGGAAAATGGTTGTGCAGCTTTATTGTTATTGCTTGAACAATACCCACAGGTGATTAAATCTATTCCCAAGAATATCTGGACATTAAAAGAGGATACCGATGACACTCCATTTTCTAATCTCACAGTAAATAAAATAGGCAGGGAGTTTCTGAAAAAATTATTCATTCAGTTCCCTCAACTCA
>DAHWEW010000031.1:0-12312 GCA_027326225.1 Legionellaceae bacterium | reverse complement strand
GAGCCTTGCTCAAATCGAATTCAAAAGTCCATCTATTGATGTTATTAGCAATGTTGATTTAAGTATTTATCACTCTGCTCAACATATTAGAGGTAAGCTCAAAGAGCAATTATATAGCCCCGTACGTTGGGTTGAAACCATACAAACCATGAAAAATAAAGGTGTTGAGCGGATCTTTGAATGTGGTCCAGGTAAAGTTCTTGCGGGCTTAATCAAACGAATTGATAAGTCTCTACATGTCATGAGTGTGAATGATAAAGCGAGTGTTGATTTAGCACTCTTAGAAATCTCATCTTTAACGAGGGCTTAAGTGTGACAAATTTACAAGAAAAAGTGGCACTGGTGACTGGTGCAAGCCGCGGGATAGGCCAGGCCATTGCCTTGACCCTTGCAGAAAAGGGCGCCTATGTTGTGGGTACTGCAACAAGCGAAAAAGGAGCAGAGAGTATTACCCAACTCTTTCAAGAACATCACCTTAAAGGTAAGGGCGCGGTTCTTGATGTCACAGTGCAGCAAAGTGTTGAAGATTTGATGATGTCTTTGGCTGACAAGGAAATGAACCCTACCATTTTGGTAAACAATGCAGGGATTACTTCTGATAATTTGTTGTTGCGTATGGATGATGAGGAATGGTGTCGCGTCATTGAGACAAATTTGAACTCAGTATTTCGCTTAACCAAGGCTTGCTTGAAACCGATGTTTCGTGCGCGTTGGGGGAGAATCATTAGCATTGGATCAGTGGTTGGCTCAAGTGGTAATGCTGGCCAGGCAAATTATACTGCAGCAAAAGCAGGAGTGGTTGGATTTTCAAAATCATTGGCTCAAGAAATGGGTAGTCGTGGCATTACTGTGAATGTCGTAGCGCCTGGATTTATAGATACCGATATGACGGCAGCACTCCCTGAATTAGTCAAAGAAGAGATGTTAAAGCGTATTCCTATGAAACGCTTAGGCACAGTAGAAGATATAGCAGCAATCGTTGCTTTTTTGGCATCAGATGCTGCAAATTATATCACTGGTGAGACCATTCATGTGAATGGTGGAATGTATATGGATTAGGATCATGATTTAATCCGCAACATTTTTATAAGCTTTGTGGTAAACTTGCGTTATTTTAAGAATTGAATAAACTAGCGTTCAATATTTTTATAAACCGAAAGAGGAAAGACAAGTTATGAGTACAGTGGCAGAACGAGTTCGCAAAATTGTTGTAGAGCAATTAGGCGTCAAAGAAGATGAGTTAAAAAATGATGCGTCATTTGTTGACGATCTAGGTGCTGATTCACTAGATACTGTTGAGTTGGTTATGGCGCTGGAAGAAGAGTTTGAGACTGAAATTCCTGACGAAAAAGCAGAAAAAATCACAACCATTCAAGAAGCCATTGATTATATTGAGGCAAACTTGAAAAAAGAAGAAGCTTAAACCGAAGAGCCTTAACCCGAAGAACTTTACCCATGCTTGTTATCTGTATGGATGGTTACTTTTTATTATTTTCGCGAAAGCGGGAATCCATCTTCGAATAGGAAACAAGCTTTGTCAGGACTAGTTCCCCGTCATCTCGCGAATGACGGGATCAAAAATGGTCCTGCACAAAGGGGTTCTGATTCAAATCAACTCCAATTAAAACGGGAGAAATCCTTTGACTAAGCGACGTGTAGTAGTAACTGGCATGGGGATGTTGACCCCTGTTGGTCTTAATGTGAAAGAATCTTGGCAGAATATTATTGCTGGAAAGAGTGGTGTTGGATTGATTGAAGAATTTGATACCGCTGAATTTCCCACTAAAATCTGGGCTAAAGTGAAACATCTTAACATTGAAGATCACATGGAGCTCAAAGATGCCCGGAAGATGGACTTATTTACCCAGTATGGCATGGTCGCTGCAGATGAGGCGATGAGAGATGCTAATCTAGTGGTCGATGATTCTTTGGCCAATCGCGCTGGGGTTGCCGTGGGGGCAGGCATTGGTGGGATACAAACCATTACGAATAACCAAGAAAAACTACAAAATGGTGGCCCAAGACGTGTGTCTCCATTCTTTATTCCTGCCGGAATTATCAATATGGTGGCAGGCCAGATTTCGATTAAGCATCAGTTGAAAGGCCCAAATATTTCAGTGGTGACTGCTTGTACCACAGGAACGCATAACATTGGGCTAGCAGGACGAATGATTGCTTATGGTGATGCAGATGTGATGGTTTGTGGTGGGTCAGAAATGACTTGTACGCCTCTATGTCTTGCTGGATTTTCTGCTGTACGATCATTATCCAAACGTAATGATGATCCCGAAAAAGCTTCTCGTCCTTGGGATAGAGATAGAGATGGGTTTGTCATGGGTGAAGGTGCTGGGGTCATTGTCCTTGAAGAATATGAGCATGCCTTAGCACGAGGCGCTAACATTTACGCAGAGTTAGTTGGTTTTGGTATGTCAGCGGATGCTTATCATATCACTTCTCCTGATGAGGATGCCGATGGTGCTTCACGTTCGATGGAAGCAGCGCTGGTCGATGCAGGTATTTCAGGTGAAAAAATTGATTACATCAATGCGCATGGCACATCGACTTACTTGAATGATAAAAATGAAACTTTGGCCATTAAACGGGTATTTAAACAACATGCTTATCAGTTGGCTGTGAGCTCAACAAAATCCATGACTGGTCATTTGTTGGGAGCAGCAGGGTCTGTCGAAGCAATTTTTAGCATCCTAGCCATTAGAGATCAAATAGCACCGCCAACCATTAATCTAGATAACCCTGATGAGGGGTGTGATTTGAATTATGTCCCACATCAAGCACAAAAAAGAAAGATTGATTATGTCTTGAGTAATTCTTTAGGATTCGGCGGGACAAATGGTAGCTTGATTTTTAAAAAATATGTTGCTTGATTCAATAAAGGGTTCTCTAAAGCATCCTCTTTTGAAGATCATGATTATCTGTATGGCGCTTGTTATTGTACTCCTGATGGGTTATGTCAGTGTGGCTCTTCATCATTTGTTATATCGACCCATGATGACTTCGCAAAATCAACCCATCATCATGAACATCAATCGACTTACTACGGCTTCTTCTTTTGTGCAAACGTTAAAAGAAAAGCATTTGATTGAATCAGCCTCACTGTTTAAAGCGTTTATTCGTCTAAAGGGCTTATCCCAGCAATTAAAAGCGGGTATTTATCAAATCAAAGTGGGTGAGTCTGCGCAGCAGTTTTTATATCGTGTGGTAGATGGTGATGTCTTGGTAGAGTCATTTCGTATTATTCCAGGGACGACAAAAGAACAAATCAGCAAAAACTTAAGCGATGCGCCTTACTTAAACTATGAGCCGACAGATTGGCAAACGATAGAGGGGATTCATCAAAGTGCTGAAGGTCTTTTACTGGCCGATACCTACTATTATGATGCTGGAACTTCAAGTAAACACATATTAGAGCAGGCTTATCAGCATCTGAACCAATTGCTTGAAGAAAGTTGGCGGCAAAGAATGCCTGGCTTACCCTATCAAACGGCTTATGAGATGTTAATTGCAGCGTCCATTATTGAAAAAGAGACAGCTATTCCCAAAGAACGACGTTTGATTGCCGGGATCATCATCAATCGCTTACGTAAACACATGCCGCTGCAAATGGATCCTACTGTCATTTATGCATTGGGATCTCAATATCATGGTACACTTCGTCGTGAAGATCTGCAGATAGATTCTCCTTTTAACTCATATCTTCATCGCGGATTGCCGCCCACACCGATTGCAATGGTTGATAAAGATGCGATTGATGCTGCCGCGCATCCAGAGCCTACCGATTATCTTTATTTCGTCGCAACTGGGAATGGTAGTCACCATTTTTCAGTGAATTATGAAGAACAAAAGCAAGCGATTCAGTATTATCTAAGGAAATAGAAGATGCCAGAAAAAGGACGTTTTATCGTTGTTGAAGGCCTAGAAGGCGCAGGAAAATCAACAGCTTTGGCTACCATCAAGCATGTTTTAGAACGCCAAGTCCCTGCCATTATCACCACTCGAGAACCTGGTGGAACCCGTGTTGGAGAGGTGGCAAGACAACTGATTAAAGAGTCATCATCACAAGAGCCTCTTGATTCCCGTGCGGAACTCCTTTTGCTTTATGCCTCACGAGTCCAGCTGATTCAGCATATCATTCTTCCTGCATTGAATAGAGGCGATTGGGTGTTGGCTGATCGATTTGAGCTTTCAACCTGGGCTTATCAAGGTGGGGGGAGAAAGTTATCAGAAGACATGATTCAACATCTTTCTTCATTTTGCTTACAGGATTTCAAGCCCGATCTGATTATATTTTTAGATATCAGTCCTCAGATTGGATTAAAACGCGCAAGAATGCGAAGCAAGGCTGATCGTATCGAAAAAGAATCCTTATCTTTTTTCACCAATGTGTATCATAGCTATCATGAACGAATTAAAACCATGTCCAATGTTGTTGTGATTGATGCAAGCAAACCTTTGCGTGTGGTTCATCGTTGTATTGAAGAAGCACTTAAAAGCTATTTACAGAGTCTGACATGTTTGAACTCATAAACGCGCATGCACCCTTATGGGAGCGTGTTGAACAGGCGCTTACCAAACAGCGGATCCCAGAAGCAATGCTCTTTATTGGGCCACGATTTACAGGGAAGTTATCATTTGCTTATCGCTATATGGCGATGCTTCAGTGCCAAAACAAAACACCTCCCTGCGGACAGTGTAAAGCATGCCATTTGATTTGGAATCGGATTCACCCGGATATTCATCACATAGAACCAGAAGCAGTGGGTGGCTCGATAAAAATTGATCAAATCAGAGAGATCCATCAAACCATTTATCAATCGCCAAAGTGTGGTCATCACCGTTTTATTCTCATTAAGCCTGCAGATAGAATGAATATAGCCGCCGCTAATGCATTATTAAAAGTTTTAGAAGAGCCTCCGTCACACACCATTTTTATTTTAATAGCGGAGCAGATGAACTCTGTTCCTGCAACTATTGTAAGTCGCTGTCAAAAATATGTTTTTCCACCATCTGTTCGTGAGCTCAATGAAGATTATTTGCTGATAGGGCAAGATTATCCTTCTGATTCTCCCAGAAAATCGCTGATGAGTGCTATCGATCAAATTTTGACAGCACTTTGTGGGATCACAGTAGGGCGCTTGTCTGTGTGTCATGTTGCGGCTGAATGGGCCACTTATGCTTTAGAGGATTTACTCTGGTTATTATATCTTGTAACGGCACGAGTCATTCACCATCAATTGCTAGAGGAGAAAAGGGTGCTCCCCATGGAGCAAGCGATCGTTCATCTATCGTCTCTCCTGGAAACTGTCCAAATGTTTTGGCAACTCGATAGGATCCATGCAATGATGCAGAAAATAAACCATAATATGAATATGAATCAAACGCTGGTTTTAGAAGATTTATTGTTGGGATATGTTCAGAAGAAAGGAAAAGAACATGGCTGATGATGTCGTGACCATAAATTGTGTTTTTACGGATGAAGCGCAACTTTATCGTGCGTATATGCCATTTGTCAAAGGAGGTGGGCTGTTTCTTCGAAGCAAAAATGCTCATCAACTTCGAGAACGGGTGAATTTGTCTGTACAATTGTTAAATGATCCTGAAAGCTATGTGATAGAAGGCAAAGTGGTATGGATAACACCGAAAGGTGCACAAGGGAATAAACCTGCAGGATTCGGTGTGCAATTTATAAGTGAGAATAGTCGACACTTTTGTAACAAAATAGAAACCTATCTAGCTGGCATGTTAAAATCAACGATGGTGACTGACACAATATGACACATATTTCTAAACCCTCCTTAGTTGACTCCCACTGCCATTTGCACCACATTGATTTGTCGTCTTTTGGCCAAAATATTGCAGAAGTGATTCAATTAGCACGAGACAATGAAGTGGAAAGAATGCTTTGTGTATGCCTTGAATTAGACGATTTACCAACACTTCATCAATTAGCAGACACTTATCCAGATATCAGTACCTCAGTAGGCATTCATCCCAATACAGTGCTTGAAAGTGAGCCAGATGCAGCCATGTTAATGAAACAGGCTGAACATCGCTCATGTGTGGCCATAGGCGAGACGGGGTTGGATTACTATCGTACAACTGAAATGAGAGAGCGTGAGCGCCAAAGAGCGCGATTTCGAGAGCATATTCTTGCTGCACGTCAGTCCTCTAAACCTTTGATTATTCATACTAGAGAGGCAGCCGCTGATACCATACGTTTGATGAAAGAAGAAAAAGCAGATGAAATTGGTGGGGTGATGCATTGTTTTGCCGAAGATTGGCAAGTGGCAGAGCAAGCATTGGATTTGAATTTTTATATTTCTTTTTCTGGCATTGTCACGTTTAAAAATGCAGTTGAATTGCAAAGTGTCGCGAAAAAAGTGCCTTTTGATCGGATATTGATTGAAACAGATTCGCCTTATTTAGCGCCTGTTCCTTTTCGAGGTCAACAAAATCACCCAGCCTTGGTGAAACATGTGGCGTTGATGCTCTGTGAACTGAGAGGAATAGATTATGAGCGCTTGGCCAGACAAACAACAGAAAATTTTTATCAATGTTTTAGGTTAACCTAATTGGGTGCGAAAGTAGCAACTACTCTATTTATCTTCGACGATGTTGATGATGTGTAGGAGTCACAATGAAATTATTGATTGGCTTAATGTCTGGGACCAGCATGGATGGGATAGACGCAGCCTTGGTTGATGTAGAAAGCAATACCCTCGCTTCAGGAATGACGTATCCCTATAGTGATCAAGTGAAATCAAATTTAACTAGGGTACTAAATAGCGAGACAGTCAGTCTAGAACAGTTATGTCAATTAAATACCTTGATAGGGCGTGATTTTGCTTCAGCGGTTCATTCATTGTTAGAAACATCTCATAAAAGACCCTCAGAAGTTGTAGCTGTAGGCAGTCATGGACAAACGATTGTTCATGATGCCACAGTTGTGATTCCATATACCCTGCAACTGGGATGCGCGCATACAATAGCTGAGTTAACAGGGATACCGGTCGTTGCCGATTTTAGAACGCGAGATCTCGTGATAGGGGGGCAGGGGGCGCCATTTGCGCCACTCTATCATCAAGTTCTATTTGGGGATACAAAATCTTCACAAGCCATTGTCAATATCGGAGGGATCTCGAATGTCACTTATCTAAAGGATGGCATTGCGATAGCCGGTTATGACGTGGGTCCTGGTAATTGTTTACTCGATCGCTGGATCAACCAACACTTAAACGTCCCGTTTGATCAAGATGGTCAGTGGGCAGCGACAGGTATTGTGCTAGAGGAGTTACTAGCGGCACTTCTGTCTGATCCCTATTTTGCACTTTCTCCACCCAAAAGTTTAGGCAAGGAGTATTTCTCAGATCCATGGTTGTCAACATACTTAAAGCCTGAGTTTGAACCCCAAGATGTGCAAGCAACACTCGTGGCATTGACGGCAGCTGCTATCGCCAATGATCTCAAGAAGAGTCCATTCCAAGCAAAACGCCTCGTTCTTTGTGGGGGGGGAACCCATAATCACGCTTTGCAACATGAATTAACACGCCAGTTACCTGGACTGAACATTCTCTCTTCGCAAAAAGTGGGTATTGATCCAGATTATATTGAAGCAATGATGTTTGCCTGGCTCGCAGATAAAGCCATGAATCGAGTTCCACTGGATTTTGGGCTTATTACGGGTGCGAAAAGACAGGCGATATATGGTGCTATGTATGCTCCAGGGTTCATTCAACACGATTGAGGGCGGATGAGGGGTTGTTTGGACGGAGTTCTTTTCCGATGTTTGCCCCAAAGGGGCTGGGGTACTCTGGATGACGAATGATAAATCGGACTCAGCATGCATAACATATTTGAAAATAAGGCCAATAAGGTGTAATGTATTATTTTAACAAACAATGACATCATCTTGGCCAACTACTCTATTCCAACCCAAGACCACAGCAAAGTCAGTGCATACCTGATTTTTTTTCTGGCGGCATCATTCTATTTATATGAATTTATTTTGCAAGTTGCTCCTAGTGTGATGGCAGTTCCTATGATGAAAACCTTTCAGGTGAGTGCAGAAGGTTTTGGGGTGATTTCCGCTTTTTATTTTTATGCTTATGCGCCGATGCAGCTCCTAGCTGGGTTATTATTTGACCGTTATGGGCCAAGAAAACTAATGACAGCAGCGCTTTTCTTATGTGCCATCGGTTCTTTTTTCTTTGCTTCAACCGATAGCGTGGTGACTGCGTCCATCGGACGTTTTTTGATTGGAGTGGGGTCTGCTTTTTCTTTTATTGGAGTTTTGGTACTGGTTTCTCGCTGGTTTGTGCCGCAACACTTTGCCATTCTTGCGGGCATTGCACAGTTGATGAGTTCAGTGGGAGCGATGTTTGGTGAAGTACCATTGGCTGCTTTGATTGAAGCAATGGGTTGGCGAGAGGCAAGTTTTATTTTGGCTGAGGTGGGATGTTTATTAGCGTTACTCCTCTGGTGGTTGATTCGTGATTTTCCTCATCAACCCACACAATCTTTACCTATGCGCGGATTTCGTGATGAATGGGATCGTCTCTTACTGGTCTGTAAACGTTCTTATACGTGGATAACAGGAGCGTATGCTTTTTGTATCTGGACGCCCATAGCGGTGTTTGCAGCCTTGTGGGGTGTGCCTTATTTACAAGAAAAACTTCAGGTGAGTCTCGTTGTCGCTTCAGGACTATGTAGTATGATATGGCTTGGTATCGGTGTAGGTAGCCCCTTGTTAGGGTGGGTGAGTGACCGATTTTATAGCCGAAAATTGGCTTTGACTATCAGTTCTTTGTGTGGTCTATTTGCTACGATAATTTTACTGTATGTGCCAATCCCTATCAGTTGGATGTACGCTGTTCTATTTCTCCTTGGGTTTGGTGCCGGAGGGCAAACGGTCAGTTTTGCTGTGGTGAAAGACAATAACCCAAGTCATCTGGTTGGCACGGCTTCTGGCTTTAATAATTTATCCGTATTGGTGGGGGGAGCTATCTTTCAACCCGTTGTTGGGGTGATTTTGCACCGTAGCAATGAATGGCAACTTGATCCTAGTGTCCCCGTGCACTATGCCATCAGTAGTTATCAACTTGCATTGTTGGTGATGCCTTGTTGTTTTCTAGTGAGTTTGATTCTAGCGCTTTGGTGCGTCAAAGAGTCTCATCCGGGCGCTTTACATACAGGCCTCAACACTCCGGGATATTAACGGCAAGTCCGCCCAGAGATGTTTCTTTATAAATGCTTTTCATATCAGCGCCTGTTTGCTTCATGGTTCTGATGACTTTATCGAGTGAGATTTGATGTTGTCCATCACCAATGAGCGCCATACGAGAGGCGTTAACGGCTTTGACTGCTCCCATGGCATTGCGTTCAATACAAGGAATTTGGACAAGGCCCATGACTGGGTCGCACGTCATGCCCAGATGATGCTCCATGGCAATTTCAGCCGCATTTTCTATTTGTTCAATGGTACCACCTAAAACCGCAGTTAACCCTGCTGCAGCCATAGAAGAGGCCACTCCTACCTCACCTTGACATCCCACTTCAGCGCCAGAAATAGAGGCTCCTTTTTTATAAAGAATGCCAATGGCTGCTGCCGTCATAAAGTAGGTGATGATGTCTTCTTTTTTCATTTTATCATGCGCATCTTGGCAATATTTAAGCACCGCTGGAATGATCCCTGCAGCACCATTGGTGGGTGCTGTCACGATTCGACCGCCGGCTGCGTTTTCTTCATTCACGGCCATGGCATATAAGTTCAGTCGATTCATGATATCTGAACGTTCATAAATACTAGTCACACCTTTTTGTTCATTGAGCTTTTGATAAAGATCAGGCGCGCGACGTTTTAAATGTAGTCCACCTGGCAAGAAGCCATCGTGTCGACAACCGTTTTGAATGCAATCATCCATGACTGTGGCAATGGTTAGAATGCCGTTTTCAATGTCATCAAGACTCTGCCAGGTGAGTTCATTGGCGAACATGAGTTCCGTGATACTCAAGTGATTATCTTTACAAAGTTTCATCAACTCAGCACAAGTTTCAAAAGGATAAGGCACTTCATTGTCTTGACTAGAGGTTTCTTCATAAGCTTCTTCAGTGGTGATGAAGCCGCCTCCTATAGAGTAATAGACTTGGCTTAACAAAAGATTCCCTTGATCATCTAGGGCGCTAAATCGCATGCCATTGCTGTGTTTGGGTAAGAGTTCTTTTTGCAAAAAAAGAAAATCTTGTTTTTCATCAAAGGAGATATTTTTCTTGCCACCCAGACAAATCAATTGGGTTTTTAGGATTTCTTGCATCCGGGGGATCATCGATTCTGGTGCAACTGTTTCAGGGTCTTTGCCTTCTAAACCATTCAAAATGGCTTTATCAGTGCCATGCCCTTTACCAGTCAGGGCCAATGAGCCATATAGTTCAACTTTCAGTCGCGCTAATTTGGTGAACACTTCTTTTTTCTCAAGCAAGAGAAGAAACTCATTGGCAGCCAACATCGGTCCTACCGTATGAGAACTAGAAGGACCGATCCCAACGGAAAAAAGATCAAATAAACTAATATTCATGGTTTTATGGCTCAAAAAAATAATAGGCGACTATAATTGAATCATAGCACATGATCATTATATTTTTTGTAAAGAGAAGCTAAATTTGGGGTTGAATTACAGAAACGGGGCAAATCCGAACTTTGAGCCAATTTTTACTAGTTAAGCTCAATTATCTCAATGAAACTCATTTATTCAACAAAATTGCAGTGAATAAAACAGATAATTCATTTTAAAACGATATGTTAACGTGACATAAACCAATCGCATCATTATTACATAAGCGATGAGCATTCAAAATAGCGTGATCAATTCTACATTAATCAGTTCCCCGCATTAAGGTTCGTACTGAAATATCCTCATCAACCTTAGACCAATGAACCCCCATACCGTTACCGATAAAACGCCAGTCTTTTCGTTCTGCGTCAGTTGCGTCTCGCAGCTTTGGAAACCATTCCAAAGGAGCTGAAACTTCCCGACCATCAGCTAAGACAAAATGCAATGAAGTTTTAGTAAAACTAACATCTACTGCATGATCATCAAATTTAATTGCCAAAGTACTCATGCCATTTCTCCAAAAATAACTCTTTATGTTCAATAACCAATAATCTAAGGTTGCTCAATTCATGACTTCTAAATCCATATGAGCTGGCTAAACTAACCGGATTTAGCCAAAATTTACCCACCTTATCTCCATGCTCAATATGAATATGGGGTGGCTCATTTCCCTCTAAACTAAAGAAGAAAAACCGATGACCTTTAATATTTAGTACAGTAGGCATTTCTTTAACCTAAAAATATTTTAATGAACCTACGCGACCTTAAAGTTAATGACATTCTCTAAGGTATACCTAACAACCTTCTATCCGCTATCTGAATAAAAATAAACGTCTTTTTCTCGACCCCAAAATCCAAAGCCATTGTCTTTTATTTTTAATACGCCATCATTTTTCTTCAATGACCGTCTCAAAAATGAAATTATTATCCCTGTGCCGATTCACTATAAATGACAGAGCGAAAGAATCATAGGCGTTAAAAAATAGTTCTGAAAACTTATTTAAAAAATCTAATTTTTTTACCCCCAATAACAACAATTTATTTTTTATTGCGTCTATAAAATTTTTTAATGTACATCGTTTCGTCTCCAAACATTTATCTCTCAGTCTCTTTATGCTGCCTTGTTCCATAGGAATGTTAAGCGTTAGTTTTTCAAATACAGGCATATGTCTCAAGATATTTTATGGAAAAATTATGTGCATTATATGTAAGCATAGAACTATTGTATAGGACTAAGTTAGAGAAGCGCTTTGGATGCGATTGATATTCACACATCTTTTTTAGTGTTTGGTTGTAACTCTTCTTTCAAGGCAGTGCAAAATGCCATCCCATGGTTTTTGATAATGCTTCTAGCATGATTTCTCCCCGAATACTATTGCCCTTATTGTTTACACGAGGACTAAGAACCACAATGCCTGCTTTGCCGGGAACCACAGCAATGGTATAACCAGAAACCCCACTTTTAGCAGGCATGCCCGTTCGTACCATATGTGTTCCTGTCTCATCATACAAGCCACAGGTTGCCATGATGGCTAAGGTAATGGTACTGGTTTCGACGGAAATGATTTGTTTGCCTGTGCCAGGATCGACGCCTCTGTTCGCGAGTAACGTGGGTAAGTATAACATTTGTTCTAGTAGAGCCTCATAAGAACACAAGGCGAAATACAGGTCGAGTGTTTCAGGGACA
>DAHWEW010000319.1:0-2773 GCA_027326225.1 Legionellaceae bacterium | reverse complement strand
ACGCTTGATTCTATTGCGCTAACTGCAACGGCTTAAAATTTATTCTTAGGGGGTAATTGTCAACACATTGATAAAAAGCAGATTACACGAAAAGAATTTGCAACAAGTTACACCAGAATAAATGAAAAAAGTTGACGATAGCCTTGCGTTGATGTGACTGTAATGTAATTTATGTCAATTCAAAAGTTTGGGCAGTTGTCAGGAAAGACAGTGATGGCTATACCCGCCAAACGCAGAAAATGTTTGTTTTAGACAATGGTCGTCCTTCTGTAGGGAGTTCTTTCTCTGATGGCGTTCATCAATGTCTTTGTGCGAAGGCCAATATAGAAGCTGGGCGCGAAAATTTTGTGATTTTACCTGAGAACGAAACCCAGCGTTCCTCTTATCCTGTTACTTTTATGGCAAGCTATCAAAAAGGAGCTACGTTTGGGGTCAGTGGAACCACTCGTAGTGCAGCCCCTAAGTCTTCTAAAGAAATCAATTATGAAGGATATGATTATTTATCCGTTCCTCGTGAGAAAAAATTACTCCGAGAAGATAAAAATACATGGCTTGCGAAAGATCAAGATCAACAAATTCTGTTTTTGAAACAAGCCATCAAAGAAAAATTAAGAAATGGTCGTCCTACGTTACTTATTTGTAAAGATGATAATCAAAGTCGTGAGCTTCATGAAGCATTGATTGCTGACAATGAATTGATGAGCCTTATCCAAAAAGTTCAACATGTTCATGGTTTGACTGAGAGTAAAGATGAAAAAGAAGCCATCAACAATGCAGGATTAGAACGTGTTATCACCATCTCTACCGCTGGCATGTTTGGTCGAGGGGTCGATATCAATGCTGACCATTTATTTGTTGTCGCGGCCTATGTTCCCACCCTAGAAGATGAAAAACAAATCAAAGGCCGCACGGCAAGAGCTGGAAAACCGGGGGAGTTTCGGAAGATCATCAATATGAATGATCCTTACGCACAACTCAATGGTTGCACGTATAACGTTGATAATGAAGTCAATGCGTATCAAAATGCCAAGGCACTCAAATCCGTTTTCCGAGAAGAGGTCAGCAAACTGTATGCGCTCTTTTTAGAAGATGTGACGCAACGCTTTTTAAAAGACCTAAATGATTGTATAAATCCTGAACGACGTTTTCAATTACTAGCACGTTGGCAAGGTTTTTTAGGTCAAATGCAAAAAGATTGGAATACCAAAGCAGAAGATTTATTAACGCTGGTAGAATCAGAAAAACAAGAAGAGTTCATCGCTGCATTTCAAGCATTTACCACAAAATGGGTCAATCTTTTGCCAATTGATGGTGATAAAAATACAACCAACCCATTGCTTGACAACCAAAAAATATCTCAAGTGTACAAAGGTTTGTTGAGCCAAAAAGGGTTCTTTGTTCCTAAACGTCAGGCCATCAAAGTACAGCGTAGATATGATCCAGCAGACGATGGCCAGGCTCGGGTATATTCATCTCTGTTTGAGCGAGAAATGGCAACTTTAAGAGGCGAACGCCCGTGGTTTGCCGATTACCATGCATGGCGCGAAGGTCGCGGTGATTTGTTTCCTGATCTGATGGCTGTTTTAAATGGGGAACGAGCACTGTTTGCCAATTTGATTGCAACGATAGATCGCTGGATACAAGAATTGAAAGAGTGGTGGTATGGAGCATCAAATCCGGTACAACCTCTAGAGCCAGCAGCTGATCTCGTAGATACAGAATGGCCAGAGGGTGGTCTCGTCATTTAAGGTTTTTGTTGGGCTAAGGCCCAACGCTTTCATCAATCCTGTTTGCCTCTATCACGTTAATGTTTTCATAAGAAACATAGTGTATAATTATTGTCATTTAAATGATTAAATTTACCTAATTTGGAGCAACCATGTCAGAGCTTATTGAAATCCTTATTGAAGCAGGTCATTCTATCAGCGCTGCATTCATGTTTGTATTAACCGCTGTTGTCAATCTCGGCTCTACTTCAGCCAAAGTGATCAGTGACATCTTTAAATACCATTTCGACACGGTTGGTCAACGAACCATGGGAAGCAGGATCTTAGGTTCACGCGTGGATGCGAAACTAGGGTTACTGGCACAAATATTGTTATTTATACCCGTCACCCTACCCGCCTGGATCAGTGCATTGACCATAGCCCCTCTCCTTTATAATTCTTATCAAGCCATGGCTGAGTGGTTTGTTCGTCTGACCAATCTTGGATTAGCTGATGAGCCGAAACATCAATTAACGCCCTATAAAAACAATCTGACCTGGTATCAATATCCATATGGGCTGGCAGGTATGATGTTAGGTACTGGTTTGGGGATTGTTTCAGCCTCTTTGATTATGGCAACCAGAATGGGGGGGCACTCCATCCTAACTGCTTGGAGTATATTTACTGATCTCACCCATTATGCCTTAGAAGAAGGCAGCAAAGAGGAGATCTTTGGTAAAGATGAGCCACAAACAGAGTATCAAAAATATTTTCTAGGATTTCCGGGGCTTTTAATAGGTGGACCACTTGGTGTAATAGGATATATCACAACCCTTTTTGGACGCAGCATTTATCATTCAACACTCACAGCATTTCATATTTTTGCTGAAATGACTAATATCGCCCTTGAAAGTGGCGCCACTGAAGAGAATTTTGGTAAAGATGAGCGCTTAAGCCTCATCCATCGATTCGTTTTAGGATTCCCAGGACTATTCATTGGCGTGCCGTTTGGAATGATTGGTTTTGTCACAGCTAGTGTAGGACGCGTGGTTCAACATTCTGCCTTA
>DAHWEW010000318.1:0-2817 GCA_027326225.1 Legionellaceae bacterium | reverse complement strand
TATAGCCGCGCTCTTTGTGAACCCGTTGCGCCCAACGATTCAAATAATTATCTTTCTTGCCAGCATTTTTTACAACGGCACGGCCGCCGTGCACCAGCAAACTACGAATATATCGATCGCCTCGTTTACTAATAGACATGAGGCATTGTTTACCCCCGCTAGAATGCTCTTTTGGAACTAAACCTAAAAAGGCAGCAAAATACTGTGGTCATCATGGCAGCCTTAGCGAAGTAATTGATGTGCCTACTTGCTTTTGTGCCCACATATTTTCCTGAGCTATTATCTAAAACTGCCATTCCCAAATACACTGCTAAGCTGGCTTCGGATTCGAATCTTTCTAATGTGCCAATTTCACCAGCCAACTCTGCCGCACAAACGATTCCAAATCCCTTAATTGTCCTGAGTCGAGTTGCTACTTCAGACTGAGAAGTTAATAAATCCATTTTCTTTTCCAAATCTGAAATTTCTTGAATTAGCTCAAGTATACGATTTGCATCGCGAAAGACCATTTCACCCACCCAGTCTGCATCATCTGAAAAGTGAGCTGACTCTTGCCATTGCTTTACCTTCAAGGCATATGTCTAGCCCAACCCTTTAATCTTTAATAAGCTTTGAAAATGCATGCGTGAAAGTAATTGAATTTCATTGCGAGAGGTCAAAAATCTCAAAAACCATAGGTTATCAGCACTGCCAGTAATGTCTAATAAACCAGGCGATATCGCTTATAAATCACTTTATAACCGATTTACGATGCGCACCTTCTCATTGACTAAAGCCCGACGTCGACGAGTAATTCGTTTTAGTTTTTCGTTTATCTCTGGAATAGGAGAAACTTCCTGTAAAGCCTTTTTGGCTAACGGCAAATGATCTTGTAACCTGGATTCCCGCCCACTCATAACGAGGATGGATGTTTAATACCCAATTTGTCATAAATCATCTTTTGCTTATCGAGGATTTCACCAACCTGAAGAATTTGACCGGGTATTTCAAAGCACTCAATGACATCGAGCTTATCTAACATCTGCTGAAGAGAATAAGTCTTAAACAGATCCGTCTCTTGCATCTGTTTTTTGATATATGAGAGGTAGATAAGCGCTACAAATTGAACAAACAGCTTCCCATCAAGGCTTTGTTCTGATGAGACAAGCGTGCGGCGAAGGTTCAGACGTTCTTTAAGATTGCCGAAGGCTTTTTCAACCAGATCCTTGTTACGATAGAGTTCTAACGCTGTGATAGCATCCATGGCCTCATTGGTTAGGAGGGCAAAAAAACCATAATATCGTTTAGCCTCAAGAACAGCATCTTTGTTAACAGTTGCTTTTGTCCCACGCTTTGGTGTGGTTTTTGTTTCAAAGTACTTTTTATACAGTTTTTCATGTTCGGGAAGCCTGTTCCCCGATACCAGCTCTTGATGTAATGTTGAAAGTTTTCGATCAAATGCTTTTTCATCTTCAGCAGCTCGTTCAATATTATAGTAATAGTGGACATAAATCCGTCTTGACTCTGATAGGGTGTCCTTCTTATAAGGGCGGTACTGTGTGTAGTGCCACTCAGACTGTACAGTATGGCAATATAGTTCATATTTTTCACTATAGCTTTCGAATGTTCGAAACTCACTATAGATAACGTCTAGCTCCCTCCTGACAAAAGTGAGGGACATTTTGACAGAGATAAGAAACTTACGATGCGCATGAAGCAATGCATTAATATTTGCTTCGCTGTAAAAGCCTCTGTCCATAACCAGCTTCACTTTGGAGAACCCTAGTATATCCAAACTGGTTAGTAAATGTTTCAGCGTCTTCGAATCAGGGATATTTCCAGCAAGCTTGCGGTAATAAAATGGAAGATTGGATTCCTCACCAAATACCAACGCTAGGTTGACTTGCGGCAGTGAGTCACCATCCTTGTTTCTACCATACTGAACTTGTTTAAGACACTCTGAGTAGCTGGAAATAGAGGTGATATCATAGGCCCAATACTCTTTTTCTGTACGTCTTTTACCCTGTAGACGGAAAAATTCGCGCTTTGCTTCTTCAGTTATTGAAGCAAAAAACTCGCTGCTTCGCTGTGACGTTATGTTTTTAGTGTATGGATGTTTGTGCAAGTTACTCCATTTCTCAAAACGATAAAGTGGGCTCGCATCTTCAAGGATCAGGTAGTATGCAATTGAAAGAACTTGCTGATATGTCGTTGGCATACACTGCTTCAAGTCCTGCATGATGCCAAGCTTTTCACCAATCATATCTAGCAAATAAGTCGCTCCATAAAAATACCGTGTATTTCCAGTGGCTGGAGGGCGTCCTTTCTTTACAGGTCCAATCTCTTCGGTATTTTTACGTCCTCTCCCATCGGTTGGGATAATCTCTCGCTGATCACCAACTACACGACCAATCAACTTTCGCTTAGAACGGGACTGCTGTTTACTCTTATCCCAATAAGAAACAGACTCATAGGCATAAGTGATTCCTGAGCGTTTATCCGTTTGATATACAATACTAGCCATTTCATAACCTCGTTATGCGTATAAAAACACATAACTATGAAAAAGGCAACAAAAATCTAAATAAAACGCAGATCGTTAAATATATTAATTTGATTGGTTAATTCTGGCATAATATTTCTCCTTGTCTGCATATTGAGTCACTATAACCATTATAGCATCAAAATTTGATCAATAGGGCGTAGGCTACGCCTTCGTAGGCTACGCCTTCGTAGGCTACGCCTTCGGCCAACAAAATCATGTTACATTTGACGTAACTATTCAGACGTGGAAGTTGAATAGGGTACTGTAATAGCAATTGCACTGATAGGGTTAGG
>DAHWEW010000317.1:0-2821 GCA_027326225.1 Legionellaceae bacterium | reverse complement strand
GGGTTATGACACGATCTTATCAGGAAAGAAAAATACACAGCTACTACTCGATACCGTTTTGATGCGTATCGCAAACCGTGACTTTTCGGTAAGGCTGCGGTAAAAAATATTTTTAAATTTTTTCATTTAGGGGTTGACAGGGTTTTAGGTCATTTTTTCAAAATTTCCATTCATTTTTAACCCAGTTAGAATCGTGCTATCAGGCTTGTTCCTTGAAGTGAGCAAGAAGTGATAAGCACCAGGTTTGATCCCCACCATGCCTTAAAAATAATAATTCCTTATGCAGCTTCTCAGAAGGTAAAAATTGGTTTTAAAAACCTGGGGTATAATACGCTCAACGTAGACAGTTGGTAGTATTAATATGGCTAAAAAGACCAAAAGGCGTAAAACAAAAATGCCTAAAGTAACCAAGCTCAGCCAAGAGCAAATGGATAAGTTTCTTGCTGAAATCATGGCTTCAAATATCAGCGAAGAAAGTGCTGAATTTGCCAAAATGCTCATACATGGTAATGCCTGGATGGCACGACAATTGGAGTTGGGGCAATTAAGCATTGCAAAGTTGCGCAAGTTATTTCAAATTCAGGGCAGTGAGAAGGCCATCAACCGAAAACCTAAAAACGACCCAGCATCTATAAATACAACCGCGAATACATCAGAGGCTGAGTCTAAGGGGCATGGACGCAATAGCGCCGATGCTTATCAAGGCGCGGCTATTGTTGAGGTGGAGCATCCTGTATTAAATCCTGGTGATATCTGTCCTGCAGAACACTGCGATGGGCGTTTATATGAAATCAGTGAGCCTGGCACTTTAGTTCGTGTTACAGGAGCTCCGTTAGCGAGTGCCACGCGCTATAACCTACAAAAATTACGTTGCGCCATTTGTGAGATTATTTATACAGCTCCCTTGCCAGAAGGAGTTGGTGATCAAAAATACGATGCCAACTTTATCGCAATGCTTATGATTAATAAATATTTCATGTCGGTACCGCTTTATCGTCAAGATAGACTGCAAAACTACCTTGGTATCCCCTTGCCTGCGTCCACGCAGTGGGATTTAATGGCAGCACATGAACCGATGCTAAAAGCGTTGTATTCAGCATTATTCAAAGATGCGGCTGATGGTGTAGCACTGTGTTATGATGATACATCTGTAAAAATTTTGAGTGAAATCAAAGCTCACAAAACCGCTAAAAAGGGTGATAAAAACCAACACTCCTGTTTTACTACAGGCATTGTGAGTCTTCATGAAGACCATCGCACGTACCTTTATATTACTGATAACCGTACGGCTGGAACATGCATTGTTGATATCATGGCACTGCGTGACGCAAGCTTAGACCCGCCCATCATGATGTGCGATGCCTTATCTGCGAATATCCCACAGGGTATTTCAGAAGATTTATACATCTTATGTTTTTGTTTGGTACACGCAAGAAGACAGTTCTACGAGCTACCCAACGGCTATGATGATGTGGCCGATAAGGTCATCGGATTAATTGGTACTATTTATGACCATGAGGCACACACTAAAGGTTATAGTAGTGAGATGCGGCTTGCCTATCATCAAGAAAAAAGCACGTCTGTTATGGCAGAACTTAAAGCCTATCTTGAGGAACAAAAGCTTGAGTTTGAGCCAAACTCTGTTGCCGGTAAAGCCATTGACTATATCCTAAATCGCTGGACAGAGTTATCGCAATTTTTACGTCATCCCCACGCACCACTTGATACGAATATCGTTGAGCGTGCGCTTAAGCTGATAATCCAAGTAAGAAAATCCGCACTGTTTTATAAAAGCTTAAGTAGTGCCGCCTTTGCGAGTTATGTACAATCTGCACTATATAGTGCTGCCCAAAATGAGATTAATCCATGCGAATACATGTGTGCCCTTATAGAGAATGAAGAGGCTGTCATAAAAAATCCAACAAGCTGGCTTCCTTGGCATTATAAACAAACACTTAAGCAGAGCTTGGAAGCGCGCGCCAAGCAGGACTCATTGTTGCAGGCTCCCCTTGATTGAGGATAATGGCCATAGTTGTAGCACAAACTCGCTCACTACAGGACTTGGGCCAATAGCGAAGTCTCCCTTGTGAAAATCGTTTGGTGCAGAGCCAAAAGCCTGTGCCATCGTAAACCAATAGTTTGACTGCAATCCCACTTTTGTTGCGAAAAGCAAACACTGTGCCGTCATAAGGTGACTCAACGCATTGACGACAAAGACCCACTAATGCATCGATACCTTTGCGAAAATCAATCGGCTCAACTCGTAGATGCAGATGGTGCTGCGTTGTTATTTGGATCACAGCAATGCACCAATGTGAGGCAATACCTGGTTCAGCGCATGCACGTCAACACAAAGCGTTAGCGCTCGTTCTTTACCTTGTATCGTTAATTGAATTTCTTGGCCTTGCTTAGGAGTTACTTTAATTTCATCTTTGGATGCTAAGACAAAACCTTGATCAATACATGCAGGGCGACCTTCTTCTAAACGTCGCTTAAATTGACTGCCACTAAGGCGTAGCTGTTCACAAATGTGCGAGCGTTTATATTTTGGGTAAAGCCCTAAAGCCATACCCCAAAGTTTCTCCGGTATCGGCTCAGATTGACTACTACGCCTGCTGCGCCATTGAGAAAACGATTCTTTTGCTAACTCCATTGTTATATCAGCCATTGAGTAAACCTCCGCTATTTAAGAAGAGCCTACTCTATTAAATCATTTGACTCCTGTCACACAGTCTTGCCGCAAGGACACAAAGCAAACACTGTGCCGTCATAAGGTGACTCAACGCATTGACGACAAAGACCCACTAATGCATCGATACCT
>DAHWEW010000316.1:0-2829 GCA_027326225.1 Legionellaceae bacterium | reverse complement strand
AGCCCAAAAAGCGATTTTAGCTTCTTGTCCGACAAGTAATAATTTTCTAGGAAGCGGATTATTTCATTTTGAGCGCACCGCAAAATACACTGAAAACATTACTTTTGCCACCGACTGGGGTGCTGGGAACACCATGTCCATGTTAAGAGTGATGGATGATGCTTATAAGGTTGCTATGCTCAAAGGGTATAAATTACCCAGTATGCTGAGATGGTATCTATGCACCTTAGGATCAGCTCGTGCCTTAAAAATTGACGATAAAATTGGTAATTTTGAGAAAGGGAAAGAAGCCGATTTTACAGTCATCGATTTCAATTCATCCCCTGAACTAAAATATCGCAATCATCAAGTCGATGATATTTTTGAATTGTTATTCATCACCATGTCACTTGCTAGTGATAAAAATATTGCGGCTACCTACCTCATGGGAAAAGCGGCATATGTTAACAAAGAGATCAACTAGGGTGTGTTGGCAATTCATTTTGTCAGATCCCATTAAGAACCTCCGTACCGTCTCCAAAATTTTTTGTGGGGACGTGATGGAAGAGTGATAGACCGATTGTCAGTAGACCCTAATTAGGAGAAAACAATGAATAAGTTTTGGCCTTCAGTATCAACAATGCTCGTTTTTCTTTTTACAACCATTAGTTTTGCTGGAACAACGACAACAGCTGCAAAATTCCCACAATGTCAGACAAACAGCCAATATACTAAAATTCATATGAAAAAATCAGATGGTCAGGTTGTCGATGCTCTGGTGAGGTGTAAGGATTTTCAAGGGTTAGAAAAAGGAAGTACAGTTGAGTTATGGTAATAACATTCTATTAAGGAGACAATCATGCACAAATATCTAATGCCTTTTATCGCTTCTGCTCTTTTTTCATCGTTATGTATTGCAGGGACAAACAATACTATGACCACCCAATGTAAAGCTGGGCAGAAATACACAACCATTCATCTTAAGAAAGCGGATGGAACTGTAGTCGATGCTCGCGTTCAGTGTAAAGACCAAAAGGGATTGGAAAAAGGGAATACTGTAGAGTTAGTATAAAATCAATCGATTAGGGAGATCATGATGCACAAATATCTCATCGCAGTGATTGCATCCGCTCTTTTTTCATCCTTATGCTTCGCGGCTACAAATAACGTAACCACCCAATGTAAGGCTGGACAAAAATATGCGACCATTCATCTAAAGAAAGCGGATGGAACAGTGGTCGATGCTCGCGTTCAATGCAAAGACCAACAAGGATTGGAGAAAGGCAAAACTGTTGAGCTCTTCTGATGAGCTAACTATCGTTGGACTCGGACCAAGTAGAATCATTAAGAACTTAGGATACTAATTTACTTTAATGCTATCTTGATTGATCGACTTCTTTTTTGATTTCTTGCTAAACGTTCATATATGGCACGTTTAGCAAGAAATCAAAAAAGAAGTCGATCAATCAAATATCCTCTGCACTGAATTAGAACCCAAGCCATAAAGACGCTACTTTGCCCATAGAAATTGAGCAAGAAATGAAATACGCTCTCCTGAAAATACTGGTTCTCTACTTTTGTATCATTCATCCAATTATCAGTGCTCCAAATCCTGGAATCACTGTTCCACTTCAATACCAAGCTTTGTATGGTATTTATACCCAAAACATCCAAGTTGGAAATAACCCCTCTCAAGAATTAGAAGCCATTGTTGATACGGGAAGTTCTGCCTTAGTATTACTTGGCGAACAACCCTACTGTTTAACGTGCAAAAGGGCAATTACCAAAGGAGCCATTACTCCCAATCAACTCAAAGGTGCCTGTAAGGGTAAATCCATGGTTTTTCCCTATGGATCCGCTCATGATGTCGTGAATGAATGTGTGTCATCTATTCAGTATACCGGAGACAAATCAAACCAAGTGACGATGAAAACTTTTATTTTAAAAAAAAGCAATCAACCCTCGACCATCATTGGCATGTTTAATCACAATTTACGAAAGCACTTAGTACAGTTTGAACCGTTTTTAACGCGCATTACAGAGAAATATACCAAATACAGCGACTTAACCTTCGTCTTATGTGGGAATAAAGGGAACAGCTATTATCATGTGGGGCCTTTTGTACTACCTAAACCAATATTAAGCAGTAAGCTATTATCTGGAGAATTTTACACGATTGCAACATCTGGCTTTTATGATGCCAATTTGAAACCCATTGCCATCCCACATAACCCTTCTCCTAAAGCTATTTTAGACACAGGTACGGGCGGATTTATCATTCTCACTCCTGCACTTTATCAACCCTTACAAAATTATATCTACCAAAATGCTGGAACTAAAAACCAAAGTTTGGGTCAACAATTTTGGAAGGACAATTATTGTATCCTACAACAAGAAGTTGATCTGTCTTCATTTCCAACGATTAATATCGGGTTTCAAGGATTATCAGATCATACCCCTTATTATCTTAAGCTCTCACCGACCTCTTATATCAACCAGGGCGGTTGTGCAAAAGGCTTTGTTCGTTTAACCATTAACCAAGGCGTACCCCCAAATCATCCTGCGGCAATTAGGAACAATGAGGCAAGAAAGGAAGCAAAGGCACATCCTGATATGGTGATTGGTACGCCCTTATTAGACCAATACGCCATACAAATCCATCTGACCAAAGACCCTTCTGTAAGCTTTGCTCCAAACCAATCGCTTTGCCAATTAAAACAATAAGATGGCGCGAATAGTCCCAGCCCAAGCAGGTGGTAAAGAAGGGCTAGCGCCAGGAGTAGGAATATAGGATATTGCGGGTTCAAGATAGATGTCTTTTACTATCTTCGCTTGATAATAGCCCTGAAA
>DAHWEW010000315.1:0-2848 GCA_027326225.1 Legionellaceae bacterium | reverse complement strand
AAGCTCATTTTGTAAACCATCGCGTGGTCCAACTTCCACAATCGTTACATGCGGTGGATAATTCATGTTCGTCCTATTTTTTTTAAGGATCCTTGATGGACACTAATTCCACACCTTCAGCAACCTGTGCGCCCACTTCATAAAAGATATCATCCACAAAACCATCTTTTGGTGCATGGATGGTGTGTTCCATTTTCATTGCTTCCAGTACAATCAATCGTTCGCCCATTTTTATTTTTTCACCCTTGTTTTTTAATATGGCCACAATGGTAGAAGTCATAGGTGCGGTCAATTGTTTATTGAGAAAGCTCTGTTCGGTGGATACTTTTTGCCAATCAAAGCGGTCAACGACAAGCGATCCTTCTTCAGTATAAAAAACCAACTTATCAGATAAGTTTTCTACCAAAGCATGCCATGATTGCTTGCCATCATCAATATCTAGTTTATGCATTGTTCCAGTGACTTTGAGTGTCACGGTTTCATCTAAAAGATCTAGAGTCAGTTCACAGTGATTGATGGGATGGACGACTACCAAGAACGATTTTTCATGGATGATGTAGTGCATGGGCCAATGACTTTTGAGATGCATTTGCCAGGCAAATGTATCTTGATACAAGCTATCGTTGTCTTGAAGGAGACACAAATAGTCAAAGCTTGCAGCAAATAATAAAGTTAATCGAAGATCAGGTTCTGGATAGCTTAAAGGATACTGACTTAAAAAATTTGTGCTGATGGCGGCTTTGATAAAACTGGGATGGTTTACAATCGCTTGTAAAAAGGGGAGATTGGTTTTGACGCCCCTAATGTGATAATGCTTTAATGCGCCTCGCAATCGTTGTAATGCTTCTTCTCTAGAGTCACCCCAAGTAATTAATTTTGCGATCATGGGATCATAGTGCATGGTAATGTGAGATTTAAGGCCAACGCCTGAATCAATACGGATCCCTTCACCCGTGGGTTCTTTTAGAAACTGTATTTGTCCAATCGAAGGGATAAAATCGTGATGAGGATCTTCGGCATAAACGCGACATTCAATGGCATGCCCTTTTCCTTTGATATCTTTTTGTTGTAATGGCAATGGCTCATTTGCCGCGATTTTAAATTGCCATTCAACCAAATCAAGTCCAGTGATCATTTCAGTGACTGGATGCTCCACTTGCAGGCGGGTGTTCATTTCCATGAAATAAAAATCAAACTGTGTATCTACCAAAAACTCTACAGTCCCGGCTCCTCGGTAGTCGATGGTACGGGCAACTTCAATGGCAGCTTTTGCCAATTCTTGCCTTAGGGTTTCTGGTAGGTGAAAAGCTGGTGCTTCTTCGATGATTTTTTGATGGCGCCGTTGAATCGAGCAATCTCTTTCAAAAAGGTGTACGATGTTGTGATGATTATCTGCCATGATTTGAATTTCTACATGACGAGGGTTAGAGATCAACTTTTCTATGATGATGGTATCATCAGCGAAGCTTCTTTGTGCTTCGCGTCTTGCTCCTGCTAGATCTTTGAGAAAATCAGCGCTTTTGTGAACCGTGCGCATGCCTTTCCCGCCACCACCATTGGCCGCTTTAATAAGGACTGGAAAACCCAAGCGCTCTGCTTCTCTGTGCAGGTCTTCATCCGATTGATCGGCCCCATGATAACCAGGAGTGATAGGAACTTGCGTGTTTTCTAACCGTTTTTTAGCCAGTTGTTTAGATCCCATCACCAAGATGGCATCAACTGAGGGGCCAATGAAGGTAAGATTGGCGTTCTGACAGGCCAGCGCCATTTGTGGGTTCTCGGATAAAAATCCATAGCCTGGGTGAATGGCTTCAGCTTGATTTGCAAGAGCGACATGAATGATAGCGTCAACATTTAAATAGCTCTTTGAGGCTTCAGGGGGGCCGATACAAAAAGCACTGTCCGCAAGTTTCACATGAAGAGCATCTTGATCGGCTGTGGAATATATCGCAATGGTTTCAATCCCCATGCGACGGGCCGTTTTGATGATACGACAAGCGATCTCACCTCGATTTGCAATCAAAACTTTACGAAACATCATGCCTATCCATCTTTTTTAGCTCCTTTGGCGATTTGTTTGTCCAGAAATGCTTGCAGACCTTGTTGACCCTCAGTGGATACCCGCTGTTTGGCAATTAAGCGAGAAGTCAGCTGTTGTAATTCTTGATCAATGGGTTTTCCAGCAACGCTATGAACCAATTTCTTTGCTGCTTGTACAGCTTGAGGTATCCACTGTGCTATTTGATGGGCATATTTCAGCGTGAATGATAAAAGCTCTTCATCGGGAACACAATGCTGCACCAATTGCAATTCTAATGCACGTTTTGCGTCGATTGTTTCTGCACTCATGAATAATCCAAGCGCTGCTCGTTCACCTATTGCTTTGATGACATAGGGACTGATGACGGCTGGGATTAATCCTAATTTGACTTCTGAAAAACAAAACCGCGCACTATGAGCGGCGATGGCTATATCTGAAGCCGCAACTAAGCCTGCTCCACCACCCATAGCAGCTCCTTGTACCATGGCTATTGTTGGCTTTTTGCTCTGATATAAGCTATTCATTAAGCGAGCTAATGCCATGGCGTCAGCCAAATTTTCTTCTTCAGTAAATTGTGCCATACGATGCATCCAAGCGATATCGGCACCCGCTGAAAAATGGCGGCCATTGGCCTTTAGCACAATCACATGAATGTGTGGATTTTCTTCTGCTTTGTCTAAAATGTATTGCAAGGAGGCCAATAAGATGTCATCAAAAGCGTTATGTTTGTTCATCCGATTTAACGTGATCAGTAGGACATGCTCTTGTATTTCACTTAAAACATCGCTCATGTTGCTTTCTCACTAG
>DAHWEW010000314.1:0-2852 GCA_027326225.1 Legionellaceae bacterium | reverse complement strand
AGGTAAAACTTCCCTGGCGTGTGAATTGGTTGCTCATTTTCCCTTTGAAATCATTAGCGTGGACTCAGCGATTATCTATCGTGACATGAACATTGGTACAGCAAAGCCGACTCCCGACATCCTAGCGCGAATCCCCCATCATCTGGTTGATATTTTGGACCCACCTGAGAGTTATTCTGCAGCCTTGTTTTGTGAAGCGGTGGCTCAACTTATCAAGCACATGAGGAGCCGTGGAAAAATACCTTTGTTGGTGGGCGGAACCATGATGTATTTTAGGGCGTTGCAACAAGGATTATCTGCTCTTCCAGAATCAGATCCACTGATTCGTGAAGCACTTCTCAAAGAAGCAGAGGTGCATGGCTGGCAGCATATGCATGAAAAACTCAGAGAGGTGGATGAGAAAAGTGCTTCGAAAATACATCCACATGACACTCAACGCATACAACGAGCACTTGAGGTATTTCGAATCACAGCCCGACCATTATCTGAATTCTATGAAGTGAATAAGGACTCTTCTTCTTTTCGCTATATTAATTTGTTATTGATGCCATCGATTCGAGCAACGCTTCATGAGCGGATTACTTTGCGTTTTGATGAGATGTTAAAAGAGGGGTTGATTGATGAAGTACAAGGATTGTTACAGAAGTGGCAGCTCACTCTGGATCATCCTTCCATGCGAACAGTGGGGTATCGTCAAGTATTGCCATATCTTCAAGGTATGGATGACTATAAGACCATGCACGATAAGGCAGTAGCAGCAACAAGGCAATTGGCTAAGCGCCAATTGACGTGGCTCAGACATTGGCCTGATGGATTTCATTTCATGATTGAAAATCCAGCCGTTTTAAGTGAGATCATGGCAATCATTCAGCAAATATTGGATAATCCGTCATATTAGTTAGGTAGGAGAAAACAATGTCTGAAACAAAAAAACAGCCAGCCTGTTCTGAAAAAAGCTATGTTGTCCATCGGAAGGATTTGCCATTGAGTTGTCCAACCTCAGAGATGGAGTTATGGAATGCGCATCCTAAAGTCTATTTACCAATAGAACAAACGGGGACTGAAACTTGTCCTTATTGTGGTTCACGTTTTATTTTACATGATGACTAAACCTCTCTCTATTTGTATTGTCCGCTTATCTGCATTAGGTGATGCATTGATGGTGGTGCCACTGATAAGAACCTTGCAAACTTATCTGCCAAATGTCCAACTCACTTGGGTGATTTCAAGACCTGCTTATGATTTGGTGGCAGGGATGGATGGGGTGAATTTTATTGTCATCCAAAAACCCAATCATGTGATGGATTATTGGCGTTTTTATAAACTGATGAGAAACAAACCATTTGATGTGTTGTTGGCCGTTCAAGCGAGTTTTCGCGCCAATTTGTTGTACCCCTTGATCCGCTCCCCAAGAAAAATTGGATTTGACCCTTTACGGGCCAAAGATGGCCATGGTTGGTTTGTGAATGAGCGAATTGTACCTGGAAAGGATCATACCTTGGATAGTTTTCTAAAATTCGCTGATGTTCTGGGAATCAAAAACAAAGATATTCGCTGGGATCTTCCCATTCAAGAAGAAGATGAAGTGTTTGCAAGGCGGTATGAAACTGACAGAAAAAGACCCATGGTAATTGTCAATCCAGCGGCAAGCAAGCCTGAGCGCAGTTGGCCTGTTGCACTTTATATAGAAGTGATTCAATACCTCATTTCGCATTATGAAGCAGAAGTGATTTTAACGGGTGGACCAGGCGCTTATGACAAGCAATTGGGAGATGAAATCAGTCAAACTGTTTCGGTGACTAACCTCATTGGGCATACTAAGCCCAAGCAATTATTGGCATTGATAGCAAAGGCAAATCTTTTAATCTGCCCTGATACGGGACCATCTCATATGGCAAGTGCAGTATCAACACCAGTCATCGCCTTACACGCAGTGACCAGTGCTGAAGTGTCAGGTCCTTATTTATTTAGACACCTGGCGGTAGATTGTTACCCAGAGGCGGTGAAATCCGTGTTAAAAAGAACGACTGAAACTAATATTTGGGGCACACATGCTCATGGCCCAGATACGATGAAGCTTGTGACCGTTGATGCAGTGATCACTAAAATCAACGAGGTTTTGTAACTTCCAAGTTAGTAGTATGTAGTAGTAGCCTTGATTGCTTCACTATGTTCTGAATGACGACGTTCAGCCCTAAGTCAAGGATGTCTTTATCTATGCAGTGAATGCCCTTGCCGTAGGTGCTTGTGCCTGGAGTTCTAACAGTGCTTGTCGCCTTTGAGTGATCAGTCGCTCTATGGATTGTTCAGAGCGCGCTATATTTTCAGCCAAATTCTGTTCGAGGTTTTTTCGGTAGTCTTTGGCCATTGCTTTTGTGATTTGTTTTGCTCGACGCAGGCTATCAATTTGATCTAGGTTATTTTTGGTTCTATCCTGCATGGTACATATCCCATGGTAGTACGCCAAAACGTCGGACATATATTGATAACTTGCTATCATTTTGGCTTCAATCGAAGGAACGTCTTCTCCAAGAGCACATAAGGCTTCTCTTTCAAGAGTGAATAATACTCGTTGCATGATATCACTAGTGGGAGTATTGAAGATTTGGCTCAGTTTATATAAGTGAACATCGCCATTAGCAGGAAACATGATAAGCATTCGGATGTTAGTTTATTTCTCAAATTGAGCTACCTCTCCAAGATTTGCGCAAGTAGAAGAAAGGCGAGGGATCAATAACTTGATTTGTTGTGCAGTAAACCTGCGGAGTTCTTTAACGCGCTCTGTGTTATATGCAGCTTCATAGCTAGGCGTAATCACGAGTTTTAATTGTTCTTCGTAGAGGCTTCCACTG
>DAHWEW010000313.1:0-2865 GCA_027326225.1 Legionellaceae bacterium | reverse complement strand
TACCACTGAGACAACAGTGAAGGATGAACTGTTACAAAATGTTGAACCTCCAAAAAATGAACAGACCATGCCATCATCTAGCCCATTGTTGTCAGAAAGTATGTTTCGTCATAAAGAAAAAGAGCATGTCGATGAAACAGATGATAACACACCTGTTGTAGCAACAGTGGCAGGGGAGCAAACACCTCATCCAGTAAATAAAGAAGATTCTGATGATAATAGCTATGTCACTCTACCCTTAACGATATAAGCCCACTCTAGTAACCCGGGCTGACGGCAAGTACGCTATCAATTACCCATACCTAGGCTCTGCCCCAACGATTGACTCCGGGGCAGGCCCACCAAAATACTTTTAGGGATACCCCACCCTTCCAATTAGCCTTAAGTATATCTTGACGAATCGAATTCTTTATTCATTTCTTGTTAATTGTGCCATATATGACCGCTTGTGCGTCAGGGTCCTGTCCCGGTCGTTCGCCTTTTTCGTACTCACTTCGCTCCGTGCGAAAAAGACAAACCACCGTGCCACCCTTCCATTCAGATCGATCTAGTTGGAAGGGTGGCACGGTGGTGCTTGTTTTGCACGCGCAAGTTGTGAGCATGTAAAACAAGTACCACCGGGACAGGACCCTGACGCACAAGCGTTGATAAAGGGCAAGGTTAGTAAGAAATTTGATAAAATATCGATGTTGATAAATGTCAAGATAACCTTATGGCTAATTGGAAGACCCCACCACCACGTCATTCCGAGCACAGCGAGGGACCTCCTGTTTGAGGGTACAACTTTCAGGATCATTTTTGTTCATAAATTTAATTAACTGTGTTATAATTAAGCGAATGGATAAGGAACCGTTTTATGTCACACAATGAATCATATGCTGGTGGACTTCGTTTAGATTTTTTTGAGTCTTCTCTGTTTGAAAAAGAAATAGAGCAAGATCAAACACAAAATGATGAAATACTAGCACGTAATTTGCTGCGTGTGTTGATGATGGGTTGGAGTGATCAATGGAACGATCTGAAATCTTGGCGTACTTTTAATGCCATATTTGTTGATCGTGATCATCAGATGACCAAAGCGATGCGCATGGCCTTTCAGCAGGGATTTAACCATATTTTTTCCCAATTACAAGGTAAAACACTGACGGATTTAGAACACAACCAAGCCCAACTTTACATCAGTAATTGTTTAACCTATCTACCCTATGCAGATTTGACCCCTTATGAATCATTTGCTATCCCACAATTTGTAGATGGACAATGGCAACTGATTGATTATAAAGTCGAACCTATTGAATTAACCCCCACTTCAGGATTTAAAAAACTCTTTCTCCATGAACAAGACCGCGTGTTTGCTTATGGACTTGAACCTATACACCATGACCAGGCAGAACCTCATTTGATTTTCATGGGAACAACTTACCCTGCAGGACAAGGATTTGTCAGCATGGTCAACACTGATCTTGAAGCATTTGAAACGGCCGGAAAAAAACTCTATCGCACAGGCCATAAAAATATCACTCGTTGGCTTGATAAACAACTTGAAAAACCAAATCCAAAAAAGACACATTTATGCGGCACAAGTCTAGGCGGAGCATTATCATTACTGACAGTCATTGATCAAGGCGACAAGATATCACGCGTTGATGCTCTTAATCCGCCAGGTTTATATGAGCCATTGTTTCGTAAAAGTCGATTCGATCATTGGGATGAGTTGCAAGAAAAACCTGAAGTTTATGTCCAAAAACAAGGCGATGATCAAGTTTCAGCTTTTGGCGTATGGAAGCCTGATTGGCATGTGTTGCATGTCACCCCTCCTGCTGATAAGAAAGGTCCCAACTCAGGCACGGATCATGCACTCAACTATGCGGGATTTGCTGAAACAACATTTACCCTCATTGATACGGTCAAAGACAACGAAGAGCGCAAAAGTCGAAATTTTTGGCTATATACCCTTCTGCGCAGTTTATTCTATTATCTGGTGTTAGTCCCTTTTAGATATCTGATACTTCCACCTCTGCGATTTATTCTTGATCACAAGTTAGCACTCACTCTGACGGCTCTTTTGACCGTCCTATTTATTTACTTTCCAATCATCCCAGTTGCAGTCTTTGGATCAGCCATCCTACAAGCCCTCTTGCCTGCAGCCATCATCGGTTATTGGTTAACTGATCTGTTTCACTTAGTCAAAGATGGCATTTACAATACAATGAACTCTTATCTATCTCAATTCTTTGCCTTTCTTGAGAAAAATCCTTTGTTAGGAAAAGCAATTGGAGTAGCAGCTCTGGTGGCAACGATTGCCATCATCGCGACCTGTATTATTTTTCCACCTCTTGCGCCTATGTTATTGCTGGCTGTTGCTGCAGCTCCTATTGCCTTTTTGTTATTCAACAAAATATTAACCTACATGAAGACTTTATTTGGATATGAAGACGTTCCCTTCATCAAACATATGGATCCTGCTTTACCAAGAAACGAAACGCTAGACATGTATGAATCCACCTTAGAGGTGACATTAACCTACAAGGATATACATGATTATTATTATGCGAAACGTTGTGTATTAAAGGGGAAAGAGTTTCTACCAGATGAACAACAACCGAGTGAAGAAGAACTGTTCAAAAATACCACATTAACGAAACGTGAGGTCTTAGAAAACAGTCTAGATGAGGATTTTAAAGATACCAAGATAACCTTTACTGCCACGAAAGCAAAAGCTCATGATATGCATCATACCTTAGATCTCATTAAGCGTATTGGTTTTTTTGAAAAAGACAAACTAAAGCAGGGCAAAAACATGTGTGATCTAAAAAATGCCATCCAGCACTTTGTTTGCATATTTAGGATCTACTGCGCACTTAT
>DAHWEW010000312.1:0-2898 GCA_027326225.1 Legionellaceae bacterium | reverse complement strand
TAGCAAATAGACGGGCTACGCTGGTTTTGCCAACGCCCCTCGTGCCAGTAAATAAATAGGCATGATGTAATCGTTGTTTGTTCAGTGCATTGGTCAATGCTTTACTGACGTGCTCTTGGCCGATGAGCTGGTGAAAAGAACGTGGTCGCCATTTACGCGCCAGTGCAATATAAGGCATAGGGTAACACCTGCGATAAAAAAAGTTTCACTGTTGAGGACTTCATTTTGCCATCTAAAGGACGATATGAAAACAGAAATTTAAAGTATGGAGGCAGCCCTAAGAGCCACACCCCGGCGCCCGCATCGATTGTTACCGCTGCTCCCTTCCGGGCCTGACGGGGTTCACAATCTATCGTCGCGAGGGGACCCATAGAGCCACCATGGTTGAAGTGCGAAGCGTATCAAAAATAAGGATGAATAGCCAGCTGCAAGAAAGCAAATTTGATCATTTCTACTCGTATTTTTTCAACTCATCATATTAGATATCAGCCAAACTGCTCCAGCTCCCGCGGCTACAGCAGTAGCTGTCGCAATTTTTCTAAAGTTATTCACAAAAAAGCGATGCGGATTTGTTTGATTGTTTTCTAACAGGTGTTGTGGTGCATTGGACCCAAATATAAAATCAATCATAGGCTGACCATAATGTAGAATAAAAGAAGGTATTGGTTGTTGATGAATAGCCAGGAGTTTTTCAGTCGCATCCTGATCTTCTTCGGCTTGATGAACCGATTGAATATAAGATTCTGGCAGTTTTAACGCTTGCCATGAAAAGGTTATGTTTTTAATAGGGTTAATCGGTGGATTGCTATGATGTATAAATGGATAGTCATTCAAGAGTTGATGTTCTTCTAAAAATTGCTCCCATCTATTCACTGAAGAGGGTTTAAAATGTCCTCTGGTCGCGGAAGTAATATGTTCGATGATGTTAAAAAATTCAATGAGATGAATAGTGGATAGCGCGTTGTCGCGATGGGGAAGAATAGCTTCTGTAAATACCATCCTAACGAGCAGTTTGAGATAATGTTCGCATTTCAAATCATATTTGTTACCAAGAAGGCATTTCTCTATTTCATCGCTGACAAATTGGATAAAAAGCTTCAAGCAGTGAGAGTTAGAATAGGCTTCTCTTTGACCTGTCGTTTCTATACGATGTATCAATTCAGCTTTCTGATGAGACAAAGTTTTGATCTGACCTTTACCTAATTGTATATTGTGTCTTGTTTTAACATCAGCGATTAATTCATCTTTCATGCTCTCAATGATTTCTTGCTTGCTCAAATTGATACCTAAGAGCTTATTGCGGTTCTTGGTCAGAGATGCATCCAGTGCTCTCCCTATGAGAGCGATACAGTAGATCGTTGCCATGCCATTATTTTGAGCGGCTTGTTCGGGATCACGGAACAATCGATTGAAGATCTCACCCAAATTTTCATTACCCGTACCAATGGCTTCAATTTCGGTACGTTTTGCTTGTGGCAAACGGTCGTAGTAATTTTTAAAAGCAACAATTGCGACATTGGCGTCTCTACCAGCATTAAGCTCTGCTCCCTGATGATGTACATCACCTGAGCGCAGCCCTTCTCGTAACCGAGTCAGTTCAACGAAAAAACGGCTTTGATTAGATTGAAACCATCTTTCCCAAAAGCCTTTTTCATTCATTTTTTTAGCAATTTCAGAGATGCGGTCGCAAATATTACCAAGCTTAGCCAATTCTGAGGGTGTTAATGAGCGTTGCGCTCCATCCATAGTGGTGGTCAAATAAAGTTCTTCTTCAGCTGCAGACATACGTGTAAATGCCGTTTCGACAACACTTTCGAGACCAATAAATTGGGTTCCAGCATCGGTCAAAATGAAATTACCCATACCAATATCAGCGATTGTGCTGCCAAAAATATCTTGTGGCGCCACAGCAGGTAACAATAGTTCGATATAATTATCTGGGGCACAATATTTGGCAAGAATCTGACAAATCTCATTGCAGAGAGAGTTGGGTTCCAGCGTATAGCAGATAGGAGTATTAGCAACCAACCTAGCACGATGAGCCAAAAACGCTTGAAACTGGCGTTTTAGTTGATTGGGATCAAGATGAGTGCGATAGTCGTCGAATATTTGTAATAAGGAATTGATGGTCTCATGGAAATCTGTCAAGTGCTGAAAGATGAGAGGATCTTTGATGTCGAAAACGGCATTTTGTATGCGTTTAGAAATGGTTGATAGGATTTTGGAGGTCATTCGTGGCATGGTTTGTTCCTAAATTGATGGTGCTACAAAAAATGAATGGGCGTTTACAAGACAAATTACTTACCATTTATCCTTAACATGCATTACAACTAGGCCCTAGTGACCAGTATTAGGGTAAAACGCCAAATTTTATTCACAAATTAAGGTTGAATGGTAACAAAACCCATATCATTTGATCAAGTAGTGTATTTGTTGAGCGATCCTGTGTGTAGATTAAAAAATACAGTTCGAAAAAAGCGCACTAAATTCTAAAAAAAGCAGTAAAAATAGATTGACAAGCAGGGATAGATGAGTAGAATACGCTGCACACCTTAAGGGTGAGATCATTAAAAACTGAGAAGACAAACTGTGTGGGCGCTCTTGAGAAGAATTGGAGTGCGACAAAGAAATAAAGACGTTAGTAGAGATACTGACACAGGCATTGAACTGAAGAGTTTGATCCTGGCTCAGATTGAACGCTGGCGGCATGCTTAACACATGCAAGTCGAACGGCAGCACGGTCTAGCTTGCTAGACTGGTGGCGAGTGGCGGACGGGTGAGTAACGCGTAGGAATATGCCTTAAAGAGGGGGATAACTTGGGGAAACTCAAGCTAATACCGCATAAGCTCTGAGGAGTAAAGCTGGGGACCGTAAGGCCTGGCGCTTTAAGATTAGCC
>DAHWEW010000311.1:0-2904 GCA_027326225.1 Legionellaceae bacterium | reverse complement strand
AAACAACCCACACAACACACTAAAAAAAATCCTCATCTGAAATCCCATCCCTACACTCGTTGTAGTTTCTCCACTCGCGCTAGACGCTCACGATGGATGAGGTATAAATTGCGAGAATAGATCAAAATACCCGTGGATTGACCTAAGATAAACACTGGATCTCGCTTGTAGATGGAATAAAGTAATAAAGTAACACCACCCAGCAAACTCAAATACCAAAATGCTACAGGAATAATACTCCTCTTCTCTTTTTCACTCACCAACCATTGCACAATAAAGCGCGCTGAAAAGATCCCCTGGCCTAATAAGCCAATGCTTAGCCAAACATAATCAAGATTCATGTTGATATATCTCCGGATCACAAGGACGTTTGATGAGCCAACGCACACCAATCAAATCATGGATCCCTACAAATAAACGATTCATCACTCCATATTTTGAAGTGCCATGCAAACGTGGTCGATGATTCACTGGTACATTCACCAGTTTAAATCCAGCACGCTTAAACAATGCAGGTAAAAACCGATGCAAATGATTAAAATGGGGTAACGCTAGAAATGCATCTCGTGGGAATATTTTTAAACTACACCCAGTATCAGGGCAATCATCTTGAAGCAACCAGCGTCGAACACCATTGCCAACTCTTGAAGATAACTTACGCATTTGATTATCATCACGTTTTTTGCGATTTCCTAACACAACGGTTGAAAAATCATGAAGTTGGTTGACCAAGGATGGAATATCCGCAGGATCATTTTGACCATCACCATCTAAGGTTACTAGAATAGGATGTCGTGCTACTTTTGCCCCAGAGATCAAAGCCGCACTTTGACCAAAATTATTTTTATGACAAACAATCCGTAAATTCGCATGTGATTTACTTAATGTCATCAACCGAGACGCGGTATTATCCGTACTACCATCATCAACAAAAATAACTTCGAACTGATAAGGCTGGTCTGATAAAGTGCTCATAATCTCGTGATATAAAGATTCAACATTATCTTCTTCATTGTAAACTGGAATAATAATCGATAAATCGATGTCAAAAATCATGCCTTTGCACCTACTTCGGCCAAGTGATGGATCATTATATCGCATTTCGGCATCAAGGTGCCAATTTCAACCCCTATAAAGCATTCACCAACCATTTTTCCCGCCTCAACCACCAGGTTAAAAAACCGACTTCTAATAAAGCAATATAACTGGCCATCAAGAGATCACTCACATAATGGTGTGTTAATAAAACTCGCGTTGATGTAAGAAGCAAACCTGAGAAAATAAACGCATACCAATACCTTGGAAATAACACACTCAAACCAAAGACAAACCCCATCACCGTTGTGGTATGACCAGAAGGAAAAGACCAATAAGGGGCTTTCAATTTAAACCAGTAGAACCCAAATAAGTGATCAGGACCAAACAATAAATCAGGCCTAGCACGTCCTAAGAACACTTTAAAAATCAAACAAGTAATGCTTGGCAAAACGGCCGATAGCCACAAAAACCAAGCTTGCTCCTCACATTTTCTATTGGGTCGATAGTACCGAAAAAATAACGCAAGTAAGAAAAGCCCAATTAGATAAATGCCACCTAATCCAAGCTTGGTAAATAAATTCAAAAAAGGAAGATGCGTTCTCAGATCAAGTTCGCGAAGATAAAATGCTGTGGGTTTATCCACATACAAATAAGTCACTATAATCAATGCCATAGAGACCATAATTAACCAAGGTTTGATCATTAAGGCAAATAGCCGCTCAAAAGATGTCATGTTGATACCCCTCTTTGCTTGGATCGGCCAAAATAAGCTCTATCCATCGTCCAGAACTATAGTTAAACCCATCAATAGTAGCGATTACACTGAAATGATCAAGATCATATTTCATCTGTTTTTCAATGGGTCGACTCACCAAAACCAAACTGGATGGATGTTTTTTAAGATATTTTACAGCCATCATATTGTCCATAAACAACACATTTTTGGTGTTCAAATAAAAGACCAAACTAGGTTCAGCATAACCCACAGCCAATAAAGGTTTCTGAGGAGAAAGCTCTTGTTCAGGAATCAGCTGTGCCACATTTCTAGACACCCATAAAGGCTTTAATTGTGGTAAAACAACGCTGTAAAACAATGGAAAAGTGAGGATGGACGTTAACAAGACCATAACACATGCTCTTTGATAATCCCCCCTTCGGCAGTAGTAAAGACAAACGATACTGGCCAATAAGACGCCTAGAAACAAACATATGCCCGTAGCGGTTATGTCATGAATCAAAAGATAAGAAAGAAACCCCAAAAGAATTCCTATCCCTATAGACAACAAGCCCCAAAGCAATTGCAAAATCCAAAGCATGACTCTGGGTTTTACAAACCGCAGGGTATCTTCAATCCCTAGTGCGCAAAGCAGTGCTATAGCTGGAAAAGTAGGTAACACATATTGCGGTAACTTGGTGGGCATGATTTCAAAAAAAATCCAAGTGGGCAAAATCCATGCCAATAAAAACCGTACCACCCGTTGCTGGTGTTTATTGATGGCAAAAGCCGCTCCTTGCCATAAAAACATGGAAGCAGGCCAAAATGTAACTGGGAAAATCAACAAATGGAAAAAAGGCGGCTTACCATGTGACTCATGCGATCCTTGTAATTTAGGAAGCAGATCTTTATGAAACATTTGTAACAGATAATTACTATGCTCAGCTCTATCCACTGGAATGAGCCAAGCGAGTGCGAGAACAACAAATAACACACTGCCGGGAAGAATAGATAAGCCGCGCAACCAAGAAACATCTCTCTCAACAAAACAAAGTGTCAAAACGGATAACACGCCCACCAAAGGAGTCACCCCTTTTAATACCAAGCCATAAGACATGGCTACCCAAAATAGAAGTGCCCATCCCCAATGC
>DAHWEW010000310.1:0-2910 GCA_027326225.1 Legionellaceae bacterium | reverse complement strand
AAAATATCCCAAATAGTAGGCCGCCACAAAATAAGCCCCAATCGTTAAAGGATCTTGGCCCGCTTGATAAAGCGCATTCGTCGCAATCCCATCTGGACCATGCATGATGCTATCCCAACCTAATGCAAGTGTTTGTCCTTGTGATGAACCACCTGCAACCATGGCAGCGAAAGGAGATGAGCCCATGGAATAAGAGACACTGCTAAACCAATTGACATAATTTGCGCCAAAAATAGAAGAAGTCAGTGACGGTAAATAGATAGCACCTGCACCAATTAGATATCCTGCTGTGAACAACACACCAGCCATAGGATCTTTGGCATAAATATTATGGGCAAAAAAACTACCAAACCCATGAAGCCCCTTGGAAAAAGCAGTTAAAATATCATTTTGTTCACCTGCTGAGAGTTGATAAGGAGTGGTTGCTAATTGACTGGTAGAAGGGACTTCTTCATGCGCCTGATAATCACAAAGATGCAAGACCTCTTCTAATCTAACTTTTTCTAGAGCGTTTATCTCATTGATATTCGTAGACAGCTCTTTCAAAGTGTCATGCAAGGACGGTAATGATTGGGTAGATGCCCAGTCATTGACAAGTTGCACAGGCATCCTAATCACAAGCTGTGCACCAAAATCATACACCCCATTGAAAACATCCGCGAATGCGTAAAACACTTGTTTGAAAAATCTAAATGGTTTTCGCCACATAGGCTCATGAGGCGCGGCATGCGCTCGTAAACGTGTCGCCACAAGATGAAAGTCTTTATTCTCCCAGGCTTCTTCTTCCCAAGTCTTTGTTTCAACAAAAATGCTCTTGAACATATTGAGAAGAAAATGGCCTAAACTCAAGAAAAAAGTCTTGAAGTTTCGGTGGCTTTGCCACTTGGTCATGGTATAAGTATCTAATTGCTCTTCCAAAACGCCATTACTCACCACAGACACGCCTTCCTTATTCGTATGAAGGGTATCCCAGCCTTCGATAAAGCTTATAGCGAGCATGACATCACGCTCGCGCTCTGCGCTCAAATCATCTTCAGAAAAATCATAGGTGAATAAATCTTCTTTATTTTGTGAATAAATCCCATGATGCTCAGCTGTCACTCTATTGCGAGGATCAGCTTGATTGTCATCGATTTCTTTGCGAGCATCTTCTATAAAATCATTGAATTCACCGCGGGTTAAAGCAAAAAACCGTTGAGTGCTATAACTGATATCTTGGTTAATACCTTGCAGTTCATACAGATTATGAGTCATCTGTTGTTTGACAAACTCTATGATAGAAAGATGCCCTCTGGCCCTATTTTCAGCCTGAAGATTGTCTTTGTCTTTCAGAGAAAGAAGATAGACTTCGGCCCTGATGATATCATTATCAATATCGCTTTTGATTTGGTTTAAGGTATTATCATCCAATCCACAGCGGTCTACTCCTTGAAAATAGGTTTCAACCCCTGCCTGAATGGCTTGTAATTGTTTGATATATTGTTTTAAAGCCGCCTGATATTCGAGAAAAGTATTATTTTGATTCGCCAATGACTCTAGGTTTTCTAAAGCTTCAAACCTATCTTGATAGAGATCCAGTAATTTCAATTTCATCGCTTGCGAATTACTCACCATGCCCTTGGCAGCACGATTATGCGCCGTAATACGATATTGTCCAAGCCTCCCTATCACAGTTGCAGTGATAGACTCTGTTTTAACAATTCCCCAGCGCACCGCTTCTTTCAATTTTTCTGCACTTGTTTGCCAAAGAAAGGCGTGGGGGTCATCATTTTTGGTGATAAATTTAACCTGGTGAGCGCCTTCTTCATGAGCGATTATTTTTTTATAAACATCTCGTCGTTTCGAGGTACCGACCCATGGAACCGAGGAAATTTCAGGTAGATACAGAGGAGCTTCATCATCATTTAGAGTAAATGCTCTATACTGCTCTTGATTATATTCAGCCAACAATTTCTTTGCGCTATCAGCACCACTCATATCAAATCCCTCAATCATTGATGACGTATACCCTTGTAATCCTTTCAAGATCCACAAGAAAACACTTAATTGGATTATAATAGGGCAACATTAACGAATTATTAACAATTGAGCTGTCTCGCGATGCTCCAAAAGAACTTTTTCCTTATTTCCCTTCTCCACAGACTTGGAGAGAAGGTGCCTGCAGGGCGGATGGGCAAAGTTCTGTTCTGATGTTTGCCCACAAATGCTCGACATGACTGACGTCTTTGGCAAAAAGCGAGAATAGCCGTTTCAAACAGAGCCATGTACCAAGATAACCTTGACTTTCTTAATAAACCCTTAATAATTATGTCTTATAATTGGTCACTTTAAGTAATTGAACGACATAAATATCTGTGGTATTCGAATGAAAAAAGTATCTGTTGGAGAGCGCCCTGTAAACGCATTTGTTGGGGCAGGGCCTGCTGGTTTATATGCTGCAATCAAAGCAAAACAAGAAGGGCTAAAAAACATTGTGGTTTATGATCCACGTGCCGGACATTATACTCGTCCCGGCCACCTGAATCATAATGCATTTCAAAGAGCAACCGAATCCATAGAGGTTAATTTTCCATCAGCTACTTTTCAGAGACATATCAAAGAGTTTGAAATCGGTCTATACAAAAAAGCACGCGAGTTAGGTATTCCCATCATCAATAAACGTTTTGTGCGCATGCATCAAGATGAACACCATCCTGGCATTGTTGTTGCCGGTGAAGATGGGCAAGAAGAAATCGTTGTCACAGATTATGTGTTTGATTGTACAGGAACAAAACGCGCAGTCATTGAGGCGGTCAATGCGCTTAGTCCTGACTCTCCTATGAAGCTTACAAAAATAGCAGAGCTTCCTGTAACCAACCACTTTCTTGCTTATGGAAAAATAGGGCTATCGACCAGAGCCGAACTAGGCAC
>DAHWEW010000030.1:0-12520 GCA_027326225.1 Legionellaceae bacterium | reverse complement strand
TGGTCGTAGTTGTAATGTTGCCAAGATGTAGGTGACCAAGAGTGCATGTGTTAACCAATATTTTTAGTCAAGGGGTTGAATTATAGCATTTAACCCTCAAATATGAATACCTATAAATGATGAGGTATTCAAGGGGGAAAGTTCAATGACTGAAGAAATAAAAAAAGATTGGAATGCTGTGCGTGATGCAATACAAGAAGAATTAGATGCTGGTAGCCCTGGTGAAACAGAAGAAGAGGGAACATCAAGTGAAAGTGAGATACATAGTGCACTTGATCACCCAGCCTATGCGGAATTGGAACAGCAATTAACGTTAGCTGAACAAAAAGCCCATGAAAATTGGGAGAAATCAGTTCGCGCGATGGCTGAAGTTGAAAATATTCGACGTCGTACCGAACGTGAGGTTTCCAATGCACATCGCTATGCCCTGGAAAAATTTTCAACCTCGCTTTTACCAGTGGCTGATAGTCTCGAGCAAGCTTTGCAACTTGCTACTCAGCATGGTGATGACGCTATGCGTGAAGGCATTGAGTTAACTACAAAGTTATTTATTGATACTTTGGACAAATTTGGTGTGAAACAAATTGATCCAATAGGAGAGGTTTTTAATCCCCAGCTTCATGAAGCAATGACCATGCAACCTTCTGACTCAGCAGAGCCAAATACGATTTTATCTGTTTTTCAAAAAGGATATATCTTAAATGACAGAATCATTCGTCCTGCTCGTGTTATTGTGGCAAAAGGTGGGCAATAGAGATGTTACGATAAATTTATATAAACAAGGGTTGAAAAACATCAGTTCATCCCAATATTTAACTGAAATACTCAAATTAATGTGGAGCATAGACTAAAATGGCTAGAATGATTGGCATAGACTTAGGTACAACAAACTCTTGTGTTGCTGTAATGGAAGGCGACAAGCCTCGTGTTATCGAAAATAGCGAAGGAAGCCGAACGACTCCTTCTATTGTTGCTTATACTGCAGATGGAGAAATTTTGGTTGGGCACGCAGCAAAACGCCAGTCTGTTACAAATCCGGATAATACATTATATGCAATTAAACGGTTGATTGGCCGTAAATTTGACGATCAAATTGTTCAAAAAGATATTAAAATGGTTCCATACAAGATTATTAAAGCGGACAATGGTGATGCATGGGTTCGTGTGAATAATCAGGACAAAGCACCACCTCAAATTTCTGCTGAAGTTCTCCGTAAAATGAAAAAAACAGCAGAAGATTATTTGGGCGAAACTGTAACAGAAGCAGTGATTACAGTTCCTGCTTATTTTAACGATTCTCAGCGACAAGCGACTAAAGATGCGGGTCGTATTGCTGGTCTTGAAGTGAAACGGATTATCAATGAGCCTACTGCAGCAGCATTAGCGTATGGTATGGATAAAAAAAGAGGTGACTCAATTATTGCTGTGTATGACCTGGGTGGTGGTACATTTGATATTTCAATTATTGAAATAGCCGTTATTGATGGTGAGCATCAGTTTGAAGTGTTAGCGACTAATGGTGATACTTTCCTTGGTGGAGAGGATTTTGATTTGGCATTAATTGAATACTTGGCCTCTGAATTTAAAAAAGATACGGGTATTGATTTGCATCATGATCCGTTAGCATTACAACGTCTTAAAGAAGCTGCTGAAAAAGCTAAAATTGAGTTGTCATCTGCTCAACAAACAGATGTTAATCTGCCCTATATTACTGCGGATGCGTCAGGACCCAAACACTTAAATATCAAATTAACACGAGCTAAACTTGAGTCGTTAGTTGAAGCGTTGGTTGAACGTACCATTGCGCCATGTAAAACAGCATTGAAAGATGCAGGCTTAACCATGAATCAAATTAATGAGGTGATTTTGGTCGGTGGTCAAACCCGTATGCCACTTGTCCAAAAAACAGTTCAAGATTTGTTTGGTAAAGAACCTCGTAAAGATGTGAATCCAGACGAAGCGGTTGCGGTTGGTGCGGCGATTCAAGGAGCAGTACTTTCTGGCGAAGTAAAAGATATTTTATTATTAGATGTGACACCACTATCCTTGGGGATTGAAACAATGGGTGGGGTGATGACGAAATTAATTGATAAAAATACAACCATTCCAACAAAAGCAACACAAGTCTTTTCAACAGCTGAAGATAGACAAACAGCCGTTACTGTTCATGTATTGCAAGGCGAGCGAGAACAAGCGTCTGCAAATAAATCATTAGGTCGGTTTGACCTGTCTGATATTCCAGCTGCACCACGTGGAGTTCCACAAATCGAAGTTACATTTGATATTGATGCGAATGGAATCTTGAATGTATCTGCAAAAGATAAGGCAACAGGAAAGGCACAATCGATTGTGATTAAAGCATCCAGTGGATTGAGTGAAGAAGAAATTGAAGCAATGGTTAAAGATGCTGCTGCTCATGCTGAAGAAGATAAGAAATTCAAAGAAATGGCAGAGCTTCGCAACCAAGCTGACGCATTGATTCATAGTAGTGAAAAATCTATGAAAGATCTTGAAGGTGAGATTTCTGAGGATGAAAAGAAAAATATTGAAGTGGCGATTAATGCATTGAAAGATAGTCTTAAATCAAATGAAAAGTCTGATATTGAGGCTAAAATAAGTGCATTATCAGAACTTTCTGGTAAAATGGCCGAACGAGTGTATGCTAAAAAATCATCAGAAGGTCAGCAGGCTGAGACTCAAGCTCATCATGAAGAACCGAAAACTGAAGACAGTGTTGTTGATGCTGAGTTTGAAGAAGTTAAAGAAGATGATAAGAAGTAATGATTAAATTGACCCATAAACTGAAGTTTGGATTGCAAAAAACCGCCACCCAAACTTCAGTTTATTTAGGGTGTGTTGACAATTGATCCTACAATACCGACGTGCCGCGATTTATCCGCGGCATCCATAGATCCCGCTGACAAGCCGCGGGAATTGGGCTGAAGGATGAATTGTCAACAGACCTTAATTGAATATTTAAAATATATAGTGTGAGCCTCTATGCAACAACGAGATTATTATGAAATTCTGGGTGTTTCGCGTCATGCAGATGATGCAGAAATTAAAAAAGCATACCGTAAATTAGCGATGAAGCATCATCCAGATAGAAATCCTAATGATAATGAGGCTGAAGAAAAATTTAAAGAAGTGCAGCAAGCCTATGCCGTATTGTCTGACAAGCAAAAAAGAGCATCTTATGATCAATTTGGGCATGCGGGTGTTGAGGGGGCTGCTGGCGGTGGTTTTGGTGGTGGTTTTGGCGGTTTTGGTGATGTTTTTGAAGATATTTTCGAAAATATTTTTTCAGCCGGTCGTGGGCACTCCCGACAGTCACGCGCTCAACGTGGAAATGATCTGCAATATAATATTCAGTTAACACTTGAAGAAGCTGCGGTAGGTAAGCAAGTTGAGATAACTGTTCCCAGGCATGGTACCTGTTCTACATGTAATGGATCAGGTGCAAAGAAAGGTAGTAATCCGGCCTCGTGTTCAACTTGTGAAGGTGCTGGGCAAGTTCGTATTCAACAAGGCTTTTTCTCTATACAACAAACCTGTCCTACATGTCATGGACAAGGTCAGGTGATCACTGATCCATGTAGCGAATGTCGAGGACATGGACGAGTCAGAGAAAGTAAAAAATTAACAGTCAAAATTCCTGCTGGTGTGGACGATGGTGATCGTGTACGTTTAACTGGCGAAGGGGAAGGCGGTGCTCATGGTGGTGGGTCTGGTGATTTGTATGTACAGATTAGCGTAAAAAAACATGCTATTTTTGAACGACACGAAAATGATTTACATTGTGAAGTGCCGATTAGTTTTACCACTGCTGCATTAGGTGGCTCTATAGAGGTTCCTACACTTGAAGGTCGTGTGACATTGAAAATACCTGCAGAAACACAAACAGGAAAAGTACTTCGCTTGCGTGGAAAAGGGATTAAATCGGTACGTAGTCACGCGCCAGGGGATTTGTTATGTACGATTGTTGTAGAAACGCCTGTGAATTTGTCACGAGAACAAATTGATTTGATAACGAAACTTCATGAGTCACTCGAGGGGGGAAAAGCAAAACATTCTCCTCGGACGAGCTCCTGGTTTGATGGGGTGAAAAAATTTTTTGAAGATATGAAGTTTTGAAGTCATTGATTTTTGACCAAAATAAGATGTGTTTTCTTAGCTCTGGTGAAAGGTCATATTGAGTTGACTGATGATACTGGGCAATAGAACGCTACCGTTTCGGAGCCAATCCAAATTAAAATACCTAAACCGAAAGGTATAAAAGACGCCATAACGCCTGGCATATTAAACGTTTGCAATGCATCAAAAAACGCTTTATTGGAGGCATTCACCATCACGCTTCTTCGAACACCACTGATTGTTAATATAATAGCAATGGTAACGAATAGAACTGCTCTCCATTTTTCTGGTCCGAACCAATATAAATTGAACAATCGAACAAAAAAAATGAGAAAAGATTGATTAAGTACGATGGGGCTATGTTGTTGAGCTGTCATGCAAGCTCCATTTTGATTAGTAATCGTTGTATTGATATGTCTCATTACTCGGCAAAGATTCTTCCGTGTGTTAAAATCCGCTCATTTTGGCATGAACTAATTCACTTGACGCCTCCAAGTTTTCAGTTGACTTCTTTTTCCCAAAAAACCAATAACATCTTTCATTAAATCTCACCATGGGAACACCATCTATTTCAACCTTTACAGCATCATGACACTCGGCATCGGCAGGTAGGCTCTGTATTAATTGAGCTACATATTGTTCTTTGTCCTCAGGTCTAAGGTGCCTTACTTCTTGCATCCAACTGGCCAAGAACTGTTTAAAGCGTTCCTCTGAAAACTCAACCAATTGCATTCCGACAATTTCATCTTTATTTTCTGACTGGAAGAAAGGGAAAAATGCATTTACGTATGGCAGATGTTCTGCGTGAAAAGGAACAAGCGTGTAATCGGTAAAATGAGGTTGCCAATTAGAGAGCCCCATTGTCCTTTGGCGAAAACTAAATAACTCTTTTTTCTCAAGCGGAACGAAATACATGAGATTGCCATTAGGCTTTAAGGCTTCGGATACCTTTACCGCAACAGCATCAATATCCTCAATCCAATGCAGTCCAAATAAACTAATCACAAAGTCATATTCAGCACGATCAGTCATGGACTTAATATCTTGCACTCGAAACTGTAGACGTCCATCTTCTCGTTCATATTGTTTGGCCAATGTAATTTGCGGTCCTGAAATATCATAGCCAATAATTTTTCCAATTTGAACACCGGCACCGATTAATTTATCAAACAATGCCGATGTGATTCCGCCGTCTCCACAACATAAATCCAATATGCTAATCGGTCTTGTACGTGCATCAGGAGAGACTCTTAGCAGATATTGAATAAATGCATCAACGAGTTGAGCATTAAAGCCGCGTTGAAGATGCGCATTTTGCGCATAGGTTGCCTCAAATGGTTTTACGTCTGTTTGAAACTGGCGTAAATGTGGACTGGTTTCTGCACGTACTGTATCTTTAACAAAACGATAATCAACATGCCCCTTCAAATGGGCCTCTGCTCTACCTATTACATCGTTAGAATAACCCGGATGCAAAAATTCACGATATCCACCAATATGACCATAAGGCAATCTTTTTTCAAGAGCATCAGGATCCGAAAAATAGGACTCCGTATGCCAACTTCTTCTGGGGTGGGGGCAATACATAGCTTAATCAGCTCATAATCTGGATCGGTACGAAGGCCATTAAAAAAATTAGATCCAAAAGCAAAAGCCATCCCATCAAACACTTTCATGAGAGATAAAAATTGTGCTGGCGTATGAATTTGATCGGCATTATTTAGACACCGATCAATTGCATCTATAAGTAACTGACGTCCCTGTGGCTGAAATTGCAGATATTCTTGAGTGCAATCAGGCAATAAAGCACCGACAAATTTATCTCCAACTGAGTGTTGCATCGCTAAACTATTAAACACGGACTGTAGTTCCGGCGAAAAGTTAGAAGGATTCTCAGATAAAGCCGATCTAATTTTTGATAAAACATCTCGTTGTAATCGCCTAGCAATGTCCACCAAAACAGATTTGATGGATTCATTGACTAAAGCTTCCTCAACCATCGCTAGAGAAAGCGCATTTTCGTATTTTACATACGAATTCTGTGGCATGAGACTATCCCCAATTTCAAAAATGATTCATGTTAGCATACTCTTTACAAAGAGCTCAAATCATGTTCTTTTTTCGTTGAGATTAGATCAGAGATTAGGGGGCAAGTCCTGACCGAACCCGTCAAATATTTGAACATTACTAAAACGCCTCAAAATGCATAATACTATCACGTGACTGTCTGCGCCTGCGTACCCAGCGAAGCGGCCTGTGGCCTTTAAAAACCTAAATTCAACCCCATTGTTGAGGTTGTTGTGACATTATATGGGTAATTTGTTTAAAAACGAGATGATCTTGCTCTGGCTCTGGCTCTTTTGTCTCCAAGTTGTGGCCGCGTTAAGTATATGTTACCATCTTGCGCGTTGTTATAAGAATTGCGTTTTTGACCGCTTATTTCGTGACTCACATAGGTAAAGTAATGGTTAATAGCCCTGCTATTTTGGTTCTGGCTGATGGTACTGTCTTCGAAGGAATTTCAGTTGGTGCTCCTGGATGTGGCGCGGGTGAGCTAGTGTTTAATACAGCAATGACGGGTTATCAAGAAATGCTTACCGACCCTTCTTATTTTCATCAGGTTCTTACCTTTACCTCTGCACACATTGGCAATACAGGTTGTAACCCTGATGATATGGAATCTTCGAAAGTGTGGGCTGCTGGAGTAGTGATGCGAGATTGTGCGGTGTTACACAGTAACTATCGTGCAAACCAATCCTTGCCTGATTGGTTAAAAAAACATGGCGTTGTTGCGATAGCGGGTATTGATACACGCGCACTGACTCATAAGTTGCGAGAAAATGGTGCGATTGGAGCTTGTATTAGTACCAATGTTAATCAAATTAGCCAGGCACAAAAGTTGGCGCAAACCTCTTCGCAATTGGATGGTGTTGATCTGGCTAAATTGGTTTCCAGGCAAACTATCGAGTGCTGGCATGAAGGTCGCGGAGACTGGGCTACAGTTTCTAAGCCATCGCACTACCATGTTGTAGCGTATGATTTTGGGGTAAAGCATACCATTCTTCGTATTTTATATGATTTAGGATGTCATGTAACCATCGTTCCTGCCCAGACTAAAGCTGCGGATGTTATAGCCCTCAACCCCAATGGGGTTTTTTTATCGAATGGTCCTGGTGATCCTAAAGCTTGTGTTTATGCGATTGATGCTATTCAGACGTTTTTAGATGCGAATATTCCATTATTTGGGATTTGTTTAGGTTTTCAGCTTTTAGGATTAGCTTGTGGAGCGACATCATTAAAAATGAAATTTGGTCATCATGGTGCAAACCATCCCGTGATTGAAGTGGCAGGTCAACAACGCGTGATGATTACGAGTCAAAATCACAGTTTTGCAATTGATGAGCAATCCTTGCCTGATTGTTTACAAGTCACACATCGATCATTGTTTGATAATAGTCTTCAAGGTATTCGGCATCGAGATAAACCAGCTTTTGGTTTTCAAGGACATCCTGAAGCCAGTCCTGGTCCTCATGATATTGAAATTATTTTTAAGCAGTTTATTGAGTCAATGGGGACTAGGTAACACGCTGTCCTCTCCCTCAGCCGCTCTCTCACAAGTGGGAGAGGGGAGTGGATAGTTACTATGGAAAAATAAGATTAATTCAATTGGAGTATTTAAATGGCGTCATCAAGTGTTTTTACTTCTGAGTCGGTGTCTGAAGGACACCCTGATAAAATAGCGGATCAAATTTCTGATTCCATCTTGGATGCGATTCTGAGTCAAGATCCTCATGCTCGAGTTGCTTGTGAAACCTTTGTCAAAACAGGAATGGTTCTTGTTGGCGGGGAAATTACGACGCGTGCTTGGGTCGACGTTGAAGCGATTGCGCGCGATGTGATAAGGGATATAGGGTATAACAGTTCAGCTATGGGATTTGATTGGGAGTCTTGTGCTGTATTGTCGGCTATTGGTAAGCAATCTTCTGATATTGCAAGAGGTGTTGATAATCAAGAAACAAAACAAATGGGTGCAGGCGATCAAGGCTTAATGTTTGGTTATGCTAGTCGCGAAACAGATGTGTTCATGCCGGCACCGCTTGAATACGCTCATCGGTTGATGGAGCGTCAAGCCAGTTGTCGAAAGTCAGGTGATTTGCCTTGGTTGCGCCCGGATGCTAAATGTCAATTGACTTTGAACTACGAAAATGGTGTTCCAGTATCCGTTAATACTATTGTGTTTTCGACACAACATGCTCCGGATATTTTGCAAAGAGATTTGGTTGAAGCTGTTCGTGAAGTCATTATTAAACCGGTGCTACCTGCAGCCTGGATACAACCCCAAACACGTTTTTTTATTAATCCAACAGGGCGATTTGTGATTGGTGGGCCGTTAGGAGATTGCGGATTAACGGGTCGTAAGATTATTGTTGATTCTTATGGTGGGATGGCTCGGCATGGTGGTGGTTGTTTTTCTGGAAAAGATCCCTCCAAGGTTGATCGATCTGCTGCTTATGCGGCACGCTATGTTGCTAAAAATATTGTTGCTGCCGGATTGGCTGATAAATGCGAAATTCAAGTTTCTTATGCAATAGGTGTTGCGGAACCGACTTCTATTCATATTGAAACGTTTGGCACAGGCAAACTTGAAGATGCTGAGTTGATTCATTTAATTTATAGACATTTTGATTTAACGCCACAGGGTATTATTGAACATCATGACTTACTGCGTCCTATTTACCGTCAAACGGCAACATATGGCCACTTTGGTCGTGATGTGTTTCCATGGGAAAGACTGGATAAGGTTGCAGAATTGAGCCAAGCCATTTAGAAGGATATTGAAATGACCGATTTAAAAACAGATTATAAAGTAGCAGATATGTCTCTGGCATCATGGGGCCGGAAAGAAATTGCGATTGCAGAAACGGAAATGCCAGGTTTAATGGCGTTGCGAGAAGAGTTTGGTCGCCAACAGCCATTGAAAGGTGCGAGAATCGCTGGTTGTCTGCATATGACGATTCAAACTGCTGTATTAATGGAAACATTAATTGCCTTAGGTGCTGAAATCCGTTGGTCTTCTTGTAATATTTTTTCTACGCAAGATCATGCTGCTGCAGCAATTGCTGCAGCAGGTATCCCCGTGTTTGCATGGAAGGGTGAGACTGAAGATGAATACTGGTGGTGCGTTGAGCAAACCATCCAAGGCCCTAAGGGTTGGACTCCTAATATGTTGTTGGATGATGGTGGGGATCTGACTCAGATCATCCATGAGAAATATCCGAATCTAGCCGTTGAAATTAAAGGGGTTTCTGAAGAAACAACGACAGGGGTGGCTAGACTGTATGAAATGGCTAAAATGGGCAAACTGAAAATGCCTGCTATCAATGTTAATGATGCGGTCACCAAATCAAAGTTTGATAATTTATACGGATGCCGTGAGTCCTTGCTGGATGGTTTAAAACGTGCGACTGATGTGATGATTGCTGGAAAAACAGCTCTGATTCTTGGATATGGAGATGTTGGTAAAGGATGTGCACAAGCACTGCGTGGTCAAGGTGCAACGGTTATGATCGCTGAGATTGATCCGATCTGCGCATTACAGGCTGCGATGGAAGGATACCGGGTCGTGCGGTTAGATGATGTGGCCTCTGAGGTGGATATTGTGGTGACCGCAACGGGTAATTATCATGTTGTGACGCATGAGCATATGCGCCGCATGAAAAATCAGGCGATTTTGTGTAATATCGGTCATTTTGATTCGGAAATTGATATTCAAAGTTTGCGGCAATACACTTGGGAAAATATTAAGCCACAAGTCGACCATGTTATTTTTCCTGATGATAAACGCATCATCGTTTTGGCTGAAGGGCGGTTAGTTAATTTGGGTTGTGCAACAGGACATCCTAGTTTTGTGATGTCTGCATCCTTTACTAATCAGGTTCTTGCTCAAATTGAGTTGTTTCATAACACTTCCGTCTATACCAATCAGGTTTATGTGCTTCCCAAATCACTAGATGAAAAAGTAGCTCGTTTACATTTGGGTAAAATTGGTGCGAAATTAACGCAACTGACACCTGAACAAGCCAATTATATTGGTGTGGATATCAATGGTCCCTATAAATCTGATCTTTATCGATATTGATCTCTTTTCTTATCTACCCTAAATGTTGGGTTGCAAATGACGCAACCCAACCCAACCTACATTGAACTCCTTCATCCCTCGTTAAATATGCATAACTGTTCAATTGTGTTTGATCCTAGAAAAAGCAGTTAAAGCCTACTGTGCAAGCACCATTTACTTGCTTGCTACGGCTTCAACTGCATTTTCTAGGTTGATTTTTACAAAACACAATGGCAACAAACGATCAGGAGTATTGGTCATGCGCATGATTTCAACATAATGTTATTTTTTGCTCAACAGAGCATGCTGCAGTTCCTTCAAAACCTACTCTAGATCAGTTTAAAGCCGCTTTAAAAAATATAAGACAACGACAACAGTTAGGTATTGAGTCGGGTACGGCTGAAATGGCAAGATCAGGTTTGAGTTAATTCTCAAATGGAATGACTTTTATGAGGAAATTTGTCGTTGATAGAACACTCCCTGATATAGCATTATAAGATGGTAGATTTGCGTGGTCGTTATCCAAGCGGTCAGCGTGTTTAATTCAAATCAATAAGGTTATACATTGACTTCTTGGTGTCTTTATAATACATTTAGATTTTTTTTAATCATTAGGAGTATCTGTTATGGTTATGCCTTTTACAAGATATGACGAAGTATTGGCTGAAATTAAACGTCAACATCGAGAAATTAAAGTTCAATTAGATCGACAAACAATGCAGATTCGTCCTGCTGTTGAAGACGATGCTTATGGTAGAGCACAGGCATGGCATCTTGCTAATATGAATAACCAGCTGGAATTTTGGAATGCGCTGAAGCGTTTAATCGATCAAGTTGAGGCGTTAAAAGATCAAGAAGCATTGAAACCTGAGTTAATAAAAGCTTTATCAGAAACAACTAAGCTTTTAAACGGAACATTGGGGATTCAGCAATATGCTGAAGTAGCCAATGAAATGCAAGGTAAACCATCTGTAGGCTTAAAAGCTGTGGGTGCTGCCATGTTTGTTACTGGTATCTTAGCATCTATTGCTAGTATTGTCGGCGCTGTGATGTTAGTCGAACTAGCGCCTGTGTCGTTCGCATGTATTATAGGGGGGGCGTTGCTCGGATCATTGTTATACGCTGGTGGTGTACTTATATTAGATAAAGCTGTGAAGCGAACAGGTATTTCTAAAGCGATGATGGATGTACATACTATGTTCAACTCTACCCGTTGTCTGAGAGGTGATAGTACGAATGATGCTGAACCTGGTGACACGATCCAGATGGCTGTCACTGGTTGAACTCTTTACGTTTCCAAGTTGTGACCAAGAGACAAGGACAAGCCGCGGTCTTATCATTACCCACAAGTCTCTGTTAAAGCGATGATACGATGTAATCGATTTTGATCGAAGGGTGGCGCGCAAGGGAGGGCTCCTGGCGCGCGCAGCTTGCGAGCACGGCGGGATACCTGCAGCGACAGGACCCTGAGGCGTCCGGATTACCTACGAAGAGCGATTAAAAAGAAGCCCGATATAGAAAACTAACCCCATATAATAACCGTAGGAGGCATGTTTGGGTACTTGTGAGTAATGATATGACCGCGGTACGTCGGCACTCTGGAGGATCTGAGAAAATGAAATGTCAACAGACTCTAGTATTGTCCACCTACCCAAGATAAAATAACACAATTTTTTTAACTGGTATCGAACATGCCCAAGCGTACTGATATTCAATCTGTGCTTATTCTCGGAGCAGGGCCTATTGTGATAGGTCAGGCTTGTGAGTTTGATTATTCTGGAACGCAGGCAGTGCGTGCACTAAAAGCGGAAGGTTTTCGCGTGATCTTAGTTAATTCTAATCCTGCGACTATTATGACCGATCCTGAGTTAGCTGATGCGACTTACATTGAACCTGTTTTGTGGCCAGAGGTTGCACGAATTATTGAGATAGAACGACCGGATGCCATTTTGCCTACCATGGGCGGGCAGACGGCATTAAATTGTGCGTTGGATCTGGTAAGAAAGGGTATTCTTGAGAAATACTCCGTTGAAATGATCGGTGCAACACCTGAAGCCATTGATAAAGCTGAAGATCGTGAAATGTTTCGCCAGTTGATGACAAAGATTGGTTTGGAAATGCCACGCTCAGCCATTGCTCATAGTATGGAGGAGGCATTGTCCGTACAAGCTCAATTAGGATATCCAACCATTATTCGCCCGTCCTTTACTATGGGCGGCAGCGGTGGAGGGATTGCCTATAATCATGAAGAATTTGAAGAAATTTGTA
>DAHWEW010000309.1:0-2911 GCA_027326225.1 Legionellaceae bacterium | reverse complement strand
CGCTATCAAGCACGCAAAGTCTTAAAAGAAGTGGAAGAACAGATTGTTTTAGAAACAAAAGAGCTCAATGAATACATCCGACAAACCATCGAATTAGAGCAGCGACTAAAAGAAGTGGTGTCATTGAAACAAAAAGAGATCTTACAGCTCCAATTAAGTGAGATATCTGATCAATTTAACGCTCTTTTTGCAATAAAGAACTCCAGATTGCAAGAATTATATGATAAAAAATATCGGAGCGAACAGATATTAGAAAATCTGGGTACCCAAGCCATTATAGACAGAAGTGTAGCCATTGCCGTATCTACCCTCATGGTGATTGGGTTAACCATTGGTTTTTTCTTTCCGCCAATAGGAGTCATTATCGTTGGCGTAAGTGGCATGCTTGCCGGCCTTTATCTTCTGGTTCGAATCACACCCATTATCGCAGGGTGGGTCAACCAATTATTGGGTCATCCCCCCACAATTGACTCACTTGATACCCCAAATAAAACGGTAGCACCTGTGTTACATCCCAACGTATCAAATACGCTCTCTGTACCTGAGCCTTCAATTTCACCCAATCATGGATCAACGACGAAAACTATTGTCATGCTCCATAAAGAAGATGCTGTACAGGTTTTACAACGACAAAAGGATCACATTCAATCCATGGATATCACACAAACCATCTTATCCAACCTTGTAAAAAAACAAGAGTTAGCAGGTTTATTGACTTTTTTCATTACCCTGTCATCAGCTTTGAATAGCCATACTGCTGAACAACACGCCCAACTGCTTAATCATTTTTTTTATAGCATAGAAGACCCAAAACGCGTTGGAGAATTGCTGAAGCAAGCTTTTTCTAAAGTATGTGAGGGAGAAATCAAACTGTCTAATCAAGATAGACAAAAACTCCTTTCATGCCAGCCTTTGATGAATTTTTTATTAGAATGCAACATTGATCCCCAACTGCTGCATGATAAATCTCTCCCTACAACAAACATAACCCATACCATCCCTCCTCCTGGAAAAAGCCTTTGACTCTTAAGCGGATTGATATACCCAACATTTGAAATACGACAATAAATCGACATCCTCTCATCCATGTATCATTTTATAGAATTTGCTGTTCCTTTCTCAAGAAATCTGATACTTTCTATGAGTTGAATTTAGGGAATTGCGCTGACTAAGCACATGATATTGTTATAAAAAATAACTTATTTGTTTTTTTATTAACTCATGTGACCAGGAGAACAGACATGACAGTAGAGCCATTTGACCAAGAAGAAACAGAGATTGTAGACTCTTTCGACACTGAAGAGCATGAAAACAAACCCAACTTAACAACAAAACTAGAAAGGCGGCGTCGAATTGAAGAGTTAAATGAAGAGAGACGCATGCGTGAAGAGTTAAGTGAATTTTAACGACACTTCGCACAGTTCAGATTATCTTAAGCCCCTATAAATATCAAAACGTACTGTTTTGCCATTCACACATCCGTCTGGCTCTATTAAGGGAGGGAGGCGTTGTGGCCATTTCATCACCACCCGATGTTTACATCTTTGGACAGCCAGTTGTAAGAGCGCCAAAACATCCCCATCGGATCCAATGAGCTGTTGAAGTGCCTGCATGTCTTTTTTCACCAATGCTGATTTTTGTCGCTGTGGATGCATGGGATCGATATAGATCACGTCAGGATAATCAGGGCTTTTAAGGGTTTGTAAATATTGTTTGGCATCTATCATCAATAAAGAGAGCTTATCTTTCAAAAAGGAATCATCAAGGATTCTATTCAAACCATCTGTCAATAATGCCGCCATCAAAGGCTGCCTCTCCAACATCAAAACATGAGCCCCATAGCTCGCCAATAGGGCTGCATCTCTTCCCCAGCCTGCCGTAGCATCAATGATATGCATCCCTTTGTCTGGCTTACAAGCACGCACCAGCCCTTGTTTTTTACCCGCATTGTGGCGCTTTTGCCAAACTTTGTGGCTAAAATCCACGAATAGTGGCGAAAATTGATCGATTAGCAATACTAATTTATCTTCTGTATAAGATAAACGAGGCAAGACTTGAGAATCTACAGTTACGTTTAATGCTGATGCTAACGCATAAGCTTCTGGTAGCCTCGAATCATGCTCACAACCCACGGATTGTATTTGGCTTTTCATCGGTTAACAATCGTGTGAACGCACTGCTTCAGTGACGAAAAAATAGGAACGTGAGGAAATGCCGTCAATCCAACTCTATCTGTCATGGGTGACAACACCATCATCGGGAGAGCGCCTGCTGATTCTGCGGCTTGAATATCAGATACCCTATCCCCTATAAAAGGTACATTGGCCAAGGAACAAGAAAAATGTCGTGCAATATCAAATAACATGCCAGGCTTAGGTTTACGACAATCACAACCTTCATCAGGTAAATGTGGACAATAAACAATATAATCGATATGACCACCACATGCTGCAATACTTGACATCATTTTTTCATGAATGGCTTTAAGCTGATGCTCATCATAATAACCACGCGAAATGCCGGACTGGTTTGTGGCTACTGCAACCCAATACCCAGCCTTTGTCAATGAGGCAATCGCCTCACAACTATCTGGAAGTAAAATGAATTCATCCGGAGATTTGATATAATGAAGTGAATCCTGATTAATCACTCCATCTCTATCTATGATAATGAGTTTATGATTCATAACAAAGAAATATCAGCCACTCCTTTCAAAAGATGTTGCATGCGAATCAACAATTGGAGACGATTGGCCTTTTGTCGATGATCATCGACCATCACCAAGACCTGTTCAAAAAAAGCGTCAACAACCTCTCGTAGACCCGACAGTTCTTGCAAAATATTGCTATATTCACCAGCAGTATACAGAGGAGCCACAGTCTGTTCTACCCTTTTTATTTGTGAAAATAGT
>DAHWEW010000308.1:0-2914 GCA_027326225.1 Legionellaceae bacterium | reverse complement strand
CACCACACCTAATGTCACTACCGTCACCAGACAATTATCATTATAGGCAGGATCATAATAGAGGTCGCCGGCAAGGTTCGCGATTCCAAGCGGATTGCCATACCCCGCGATACCGCTCACCACGCCTTCATGTATCCAGTGGGTTTTAGAACGGTTGATATCACCAAACCGCAAACTGTCAGCGACGGCAATTACTTCCGCGCCCATGCAGCACACATCACGTACATTACCGCCCACCCCCGTCGCCGCCCCTTCATAGGGAACAATCTGCGAAGGATGATTGTGCGATTCATGACTCACCACCACACCATAACGCTTGCCTTGGTTGTCTGTAGCAACTGCCACGACACCTGCATCTTCTTTAGGCCCCAAAATCACATGAGGACCATCGGTCACGAAATGCTTGAGGTGTTTACGGGTGCTTTTATAAGAGCAATGCTCAGAGCCTTGAATGGACCAAAGCACACACTCCGCCAAGGTTGGCGGACGCTTTAAAAGGGTGTTTTGGATGATGAGGGCCTCATCCAGCGTCAAATTCAAGTGATACTGCGCAAGCATTTGAGCCGCTTCTTCTTTGGAAAGTCTCATAAAATCAATATGTTCTATGTTTTGCGACATATGCGGCTCGGAAGTAGAAAATGGCTAAGATACCGGGTTTTTAATATTTTGTTAATAGAGATCTTATATACTACAGATATAATTCAAAACTGTGTGCCGAGGAGAAAAAAACCATGCAAAGAAATAAAGAACCTATTTATATTTTAAGAGGCAATGAAAAAGTAGAAAACCACGCGCCTAATTATCAAAAAGTGGATAACAATATAGAAGTTTATGACTACCTTTACAAAATAGTTCTGGTCGGCAGTGCATCATCCGGCAAAACGGCTCTCCTCGAAAAATGGACACAGGATACTTTCCCTGAAAATGGTAAGCATACAATGGGTGTCGATTTCGCAGTTAAGGCAGTTAAAACTACTGAAGAAAAGACCATCAAAAATCATTTTTGGGACACTGCTGGTAAGCCAGAATATCAAGCTCCTGAAAAATATCACTATGCAAAAAGTCATGCTTTTATCCTCGCCATTGATCTCACAGCCATTGATCTCACAAATGATTATCTCACAAAGATTAAAGAATATAGTCCTAACGTTCCAATCATTTTAACGGGTACCAAATGTGATTTAGTTGAATCTCGAAAAGAGACGCCTGATGCCATTAAAAAACTTGTTAAAGACAATCCCGAAATCAGCGCCTACGTTGAAACCAGTGCAAAAACCGGGGAAAACGTCAATCAATTATTTTTACTAGCAAATAAGCTTGCACATGAAGAAAATCAGTCGTTACATAATAAATCAGATCCTGCACATAAAAAAAATCAGCAGTTACATAACAAAATCGTAGGCGACCTCAATAAATACATTACTCGCATCGATGGCTATACAGACAAAGCCAACGAAGATAAATTCCACCACTTCAAATTTCCCTTCTTTAAAAATTCACGCGCAGCCAACCGAAAAGCAAATTATGAACTTGCTAAAGAACTTCTTAACAAGATTAAAGAGCTTGATCTATACGACGCTGATTATATGAAAAACCTTGCGAAAATATTTAACGACCCTACAACAAAAAGAGAGAACATCATAAAAAAAGAGAAGATTAATACAATGAAAGACTTCGTCGATCGCGGTATCAATAGCAGCGAACTTAAAAAAGTCATCGCAGAAGTGAAACAGGCTACGAAGCTCAAAAAAGGCTAGAACATAGCACCCAGCTAGTCCCATAATTTTCTGCGTTTCAACCATCGCGGGTTGCCTCCGTCTGGCAACCCCAACCGCCCCAGACTGAATTTGAAAAATATCATATTATCACATTGATTATTAATAATTTTCTATTAACTCCAACTGTTTCTGCATGCAGACATTTTAAACTTAGAAATGAGGCTATATTGTTATTTATGTTATATATGTTATACTTGATATGGGCGACAATACATGGAAATAATAATCACAAAGTGGGCACTTAATTCTTATTTAGAATTAAGAGGGAAAAACACATTTACTGATGAAGAGTATCGAAAAATAATCAGGCCTGATGTACTTCTTTTGTATGTAAAAAGCAACGAGAAAGTAGATAAACGGAAATTGGCAAGATTCAAAGTCTATTTAGAATTGGTTCGACAAAAACGTTACACAATACAGGGGAGACTAACATGACCGCGCAAGCGCAAAAGAAGCATCACGGACGCAGAACCGTAAATTCTTCGAAACAGGTCGAATTGTTTGTCATTGCTGTACAAATGAAAAAATCCAATTTACCTGAGACATTTATTGTGAGCGCTGTTCGCACAGCCTTGGAATTCGAAGGGGTTTCTGATCTCATGCACCTCTGGATAGCAGAAAAAGACAAAAATGAAAAAGATGAAATTATATCTGATATTCAGGACATGATTGATGCCTGCGAGCAAGATGACAAGTCTAATGAAATCTACATAAAGTTGAATGACCTGGATGCGATTGCCAAAAACATTCGTGCATTCAAAGATGCACTTTATCAAGAAGCCATGGCACGAGGAGGCATCAGTCAACTATCCGAAGCCACAGGTATCCCTCAGCCCTCTTTATCTCGATTCTTTAATTCAAACGCCATGCCAAGAAGACTTACCGTGTTAAAAATTGCAAAAGCCTTAGAACTGAGAGAGATCAAGCTACCATTCCCCATCAAAAAAACTATAGACATTGCATCTCATTAGTCCCATAATTTTCTGCTTTTAACCAATCTGTGTAGGGGATTATGAGTTGGCGAATAACGTTGTGGAGCTGCGAGGCGTTTATAAGTCGATACACGATCACGAGATTTTGCATGACATCAATCTCGAGGTACGCGAAGGCGAGTTTTTAACCCTATTAGGGCCTTC
>DAHWEW010000307.1:0-2919 GCA_027326225.1 Legionellaceae bacterium | reverse complement strand
GATCCTACTCATGTCGAAGGTAAAACCGGTGAAGAATCGACAGACTCTACGATACGATGACTCCGCCTTGACCTCTGAGGTGAAGGCTGAAGCAACTTGAGTTAGGTTTATGGTTCTGACGACGAACAGAGCCTGAATGATTTGCCCTAGACAGTCAAGGCGGCACTTGTGCCAATCAAAGAAGTCGGATAAAATTGCTCTCAACTCGCTGATGTGTTTCATTATACCTCGCTGTTTGATAACCAACGAGATATGATCGCTCTTCAGCGAGTTCTCTTCATCAACATATTTTTTACAATCAGTCTGATGGGTGAAGAAGAGAACAGGATGCGCAAGATCGCAAGCGGCAGGATAGGCAAGATAGATTAATTTATCCTGCAGATCATGTCGGCGCTTCGCCGATCGTCTTTATCCTGTTTTTTTGTCCAGTACAGAGAAAATTTCTAGAGATTGACTATTGACTGTTAATTTGGTAGCCAAAAAATACAATGTGCTTAAGAAGTTTTCTTGTTAAAAACTCGCGTAAATCCGGATCTTCCTGCATCCATCTATATGGAAGGCCTTTATTGAGAGTCCAGGTAGGTTGCATGTATGATTTGCTTATAATCTTATTTGCTCTGGGTTTGTCTAGTTTAATTTTAAAAAAATTGGCGATTTTTAATATGCTGTCAGATAGTTGGTTGGTGGAGTTAAATTTTGGGCATAACTCTTCGTATTTAATTGCTAAACAATTATTCCGTTGAGCAACTAAGGTTGCAATGTCAAATAAATTTATTATTTAAAAATTTCCATCGTCAAAACATCCGTCAATAAGGTACTCTGCTTGTTCCTTTTTGGTTAATCTGTGCCAATATGTATTGCAAGCTTCCCCCAAGCCTGGCCAAAATAATAGACCTTTAGTATTAACAAAATCAATCGCAGAGAGTACGACATCTCTTGGGTCTCTGATGAGCAAAAGTGTTGGTTGATTTTGTGGCATTAATGAATACATCGAAGGGTCAGTATGCCAGATAACAAGTGAGCTCATATCATATTTCAAATTGGCATAAATTGCGGGTGTGAGAATTTCTGGAAGAATTGTTTTAACTTGCAGAAGATGAGTGAGAATCTGTTCAAGGTAGTTAGTTCCTGATTTTGGAACTGTTACAATTAACTCTGGTCTTGCAACCAGAGGTGAAGAGAAAAGCACTAAACATAAAGTCAAAAGACTAAAAAGGAGTGCCACTGCCTAAATATCCACAGTTGATGAAAGGTGTTTGATCGTCGTAGAATTCTTTACCAGAAATTCCAAAAGACGGTTTTGTTTGATTGAGCATCTCCACTACTTGTGGGAAGAATGCAGCCTTTTCAAATGTTGGGTCTCTATATTGGTATTGGATTGGGAAAAATTCATCAGTGGAATTTTTTCCCTTTTCGGCGACTATTAAATACATGATGTGATCACGTGAGCGAACTGTTGGAGAAATTCCAAGCTTGTTTGCACGCCAGTTGTATAGGTATAGGGGCCAGGGACCGTAGTGCAGGTCGGTATTATTCTTAAATAGTCCGTGATAGACTCTGCAGTCTTGGTACTTATTGCAGCAGAAGTAGTCAAAAAACCAACCCGGGGAAAAGACAGTGTAGGGACCGTTGGCCATAGTCCCATGCTCAATCATTACAAGGCGGCCATTGGGCTTCAGCATGCGTGATATGTTTCTTAAGGCTTCAGCAGGATTAAAAATGTTGTCAAGGCAACTCCCATTGAAGATAAAATCGAATTTCTGATAGAGAGATTCGGGGAGTGGCTGGGAGAGATCACAGATAATATCAGCTCCTTCGTAATCAGATACATCGATTGTCGAAAAGCTCTTGACTCCTAAAAAGTGCATCAGACATTTGTCTGAAATAAGGTTTAGGCGGGGGCGTTTCAAAATCCTTTTTAGAAGTCTCCGAACAAACTGATCTCCAAGAGCTGATCTTGACTGCTTGTCAAATTCAATCTGAAAATCGGAAGGAGCTTGAATGTTGTATTTTTTTGATAAATGACGAAGGGATTTTTCTGTAGCGAAGGTGCTCTGTTTGGCGATAAATCCAATATCTCCACGAATTGGTCTGCGGCTGTGTTCGTCAAATATGTAATCTATGACTGGAGCTGGTAAGCCCATTGTAGCCTCTCTGGAATCAATTGAAGAGGCAACTTATATATTGAAAATCAAATTTTGTCCACATGATAGGCCTTGGAGGTTGTTTTGGTTGTCAAAAAATGAATCTCCATGCAACCCTTTCACGACAGGAGTCGTGGCAAGATGTCTTCTTTTTTTCAAACACCCATTTGGAGGTTGATTTCCGCATCAAGAAATTCTAATTGGAAATATATTGCTTTCATACTGATACCACAGATACTTGCAACTTTCTTCGAGGGAGGGACTTTTGCATTTATTTATTTGGCATTTAGTGTGCTTGATGGAAAAACTCCCGAATCTCTGTCGAGTTTGCACTTTTTACATCCCTCTGTTCTCGGTTTTTCTTTCACGAAAATGCAGGTTTTTTCTTACTACGTGCTTCTCGCAGTTTTGTTTCAAGTAGTAAAAGGCGGGATAGGGTTTTTGGCCACATATGGTAATTCTCTATTTTGCCTACACGTTCAGAAAAATGCTCAGAAATTAGTGTATCGTCAAATTTTTCGCTTCAGCTTTCCTTTTGTATCTCATTATAAAATTGGGGACTTGAGCGAGTATGCTAAAATGCCCTCAATTTTCATTCCCAATCTATTCGGCACTCTTAATGAATTATCTATTTCATTCTTTATGTCTTTAGGACTTTTGGGGATGCTGTGCTGGATCTCGCCTCTATTGACTTTACTGACCTTGTGTCTCTTTTTGCTCTTTTCATTTTCTCAAAAATATATAATTAAAAAGGTTGCGCTTTTTTCTAAGCTTC
>DAHWEW010000306.1:0-2932 GCA_027326225.1 Legionellaceae bacterium | reverse complement strand
ACATAAACAATCATTGACGGTAAGATGGCTTAGACTCTGTTCTGCAAACACAATGTAAGCATTTTCTGGCAATTTTTCTGAAATTTTGAGATCGTTATCAAAAAAACCAGGCTCAGCAAATTGATGGGCTTGTATTTTTGCAAACATTTCCCCCGTCTTAACCATAATGGCACCTAGGTCATGGGGTATTTTACTCAGCAAGAGCTCTCTTAATGTCATCCCAGAGATAAATTCTGTCAGTGCAAAGCGATATTCTTCATAATCACCAATATAATGAACTTGCGGTAGCGGTACCGTATGCTTTAGAAGCCTACCTAGTGCTTGTTCGCGATATGCAGCACCTTTATCACACAGGTATACACGTAAAATAAAAGCTAAATTCTCTTCCAAAATAATTTTAATATTTAAGTTTGTACAGCCACCGGAAATGACCGAATAGGAGGAAAGTTTCTTATTGGAAAATGCTTGCTTTAGCATTGCCTCAACCATGGTATGTGGCAATGATAGCTGTTCTGTTTTTTCCCAATCTTGCTTGAAGGTCATATTTTAGTACACACTGACTCCACTTATATGATAGTAACTCAAACAAGCATTCATGTAACGTCCCAGCACATCAATACCCAGCTTTATGAGTAAGATGATAAACCGACTTAATCGATCATTCGCTGTAAGTTTTGTATTCAATTCTGGACTTTGGACAAAACATCGAGCTGATACGAGCCCGTGGGCGTGAGCGAGCCCGAGCTCGCTCGAGATCCGATAGGTTAAGGATTAGGCATAAGAATGAATTGAAGTTTTGAGAAAAACACAACAAATCTCAAAACCTCAATTAAATCCAAAGCTTTCCCTACTGGTTTTCGGTAAAGGGCGGGCTCGGGCTCGCTCACGCCCACGGGCTCGTAAAAACCAGAGCGATTTTGTCCAAAGTCCAATCAATTGTTCCTTAAAGTTATTCCGAAGCGGCTATCAATTCTATTTCATTGCCAGTAGGCAAAAAATGTAGCTTCATTTAAATAACATGGGTAATATCAAATGCAAAAACAAATCAAAGTGCTGAGAGATATTGATGTGGTCAACCAACCCGCTGACTCACCTTCTGAGTATTAAATACCCCATCATCCAAGCACCAATGGCTGGAGGTGCTACAACTTCTGAACTCGTTGCTGCTGTCTCTAATGCGGGGGCATTAGGATCATTAGCCGCGGGTTACCTATCAGCTACAGCTATTCAACAAACCATTGACAGTATCCGAAAATTAACTAACAACCCATTTGCCGTCAATCTTTTTATCCCTGAAAAGCATCAATGTACAGAACAACAAATTCAGCGCATGCAAACGCTCATTACTACACTTTGTCCTGAATTAGATATTAGTAACGAAACCCCACTCCCCCCTTTTTCTCAAAATTTTAATGAGCAAATAGAAGTTATTCTTGAAAAAAAAGTACCGATTTTAAGCTTTACCTTTGGGATTTTAGATGTTCTGTGGATACAGAAATTGAAGCAAAATAAGGTCATCCTTATCGGAACAGCAACGAATTTAGAAGAAGCTCTTCAGCTAGAAAGCCATGGGATTGATATCATCGTAGCCCAAGGCAGCGAAGCTGGTGGACATCGAGGAACATTTATTGGTAAAGCTGAAGACGCCTTATTCAAAGTTGCCCCATTGGTCACTCAATTGGTCCATCATCTCAAAACTCCGATTGTTGCAGCAGGCGGTATCATGACTGCAACGAATATCACAGAAATGCTGGCACTCAAAGCTTCTGGTGTTCAGATGGGAAGTGCTTTTTTAACTTGTCATGAGTCAGGTATTTATCCAAAATACAAAGAGCGGTTATTAAACCTTGACAGAGACCAAACCACCCTAACCCGCTCATTTTCAGGCAAATTAGCACGCGGGCTTCAAAATGAATTTATCATCCGCATGCAACCTCATGAAAAAGAAATTCTTGATTACCCCATCCAAAATGCACTCACTCGAGCCATGCGAAAAACCGCTGAACAACAAAATACGACCGAGTTTATGTCTCTTTGGGCAGGCCAGCATGCTTATCTATGCCAGGATCTGTCTGTTAGAACACTCATAGATGAATTAACAGCTGGTTACTATGAAGAGCCATGATACATCATTGGTGTTTGGATTGCCCAAGATAGGCTTAAAAGCAGAATGTGGTTTATTGAAAAATAGTTGTGGTAATGTTGTAGAATATAGAACAAAGGATTACTCTTTTAACATTTCTTGTTAAAGAAGCAAATCATGAATCGTTGCCCTTGGGTTGGCCATAATAAACCTCACTATGAATACTATCACGATAACGAATGGGGGATCCCTGTTCATGATGATCGAAAACATTTTGAAATGCTCACTTTGGAGGGGGCACAAGCAGGACTCAGTTGGGAAACTATCCTTAAACGACGAGACGGCTATCGTAAAGCGTTTAAACAATTTGATCCCATCCTCGTTGCTCATATGAATGATACTGATTTAGAAACTTTGTTAATCAACCCTGATATCATTCGTAATCGTTTAAAAATTTTTTCTGCTCGTCAAAATGCGAATGTATTTATCACCATTCAACATGAGTTTGGATCATTTGATCATTACGTCTGGCGATTCGTTCAGGGCCAAACTAAAATCAATCATCCTAAATCATTACAAGAGATTCCAACACATACAACGGAATCTGATGCATTATCTAAAGATCTGAAAAAAAGAGGCATGAGCTTTGTTGGCTCAACGATTATATATGCTTATATGCAAGCTGTAGGAATGGTTGATGATCATATCCAAGGATGTTTCCGTAACATTAAAGCGACGACCTAATGATGGTCGCCCTTTTATTTAGTTAATGCACCGACTGGCAGCGATTTCCATGATTTCAACCTCGTATGAATGTATGGCATGATAACAAATGTGTGGGAGAAATTT
>DAHWEW010000305.1:0-2944 GCA_027326225.1 Legionellaceae bacterium | reverse complement strand
CATTTGTTGCTGGAGCCGCGGCTACACTGGATTCAGTTGTAGGTGTTGCGGCAGGATTGGCAGGTATTGTTGAAGGGGTGGACGATGTTTCAGTTTTGGAATTGGGTGCGTTGACTGGTTGAGTCGACACTGCATTGTTCTCAGCAAATGTAGTAGTTGACAACAGGGTGAGAAGTGCTGTTGATAATAGGGTCTTTTTCATCAGTTACTTTCCTTGTGTGAGAAGGGCGCACTCTATTTTAGAATACAGTCCTTAAGTTTGGTAGATTTAATAGTTCAGCAATGATAATTGCAGCAAGCCTCGAAGTTTTATCTTGCAAGTCTAGTGGTGGTGAGAGCTCCGCGATATCAATACTTACAACTTTGCCAGTTTGTACGATGTATTTCAACAGGGGCAGTACTTGTGAAGGAGAGAGTCCCGTGGCTTGTGGGGCACTGACTCCAGGAGCATAACAATCTGCAAACACATCCAGACAAATGGATAAATATAAGTGCTGATGATCACGCATAAATTGATCCAGAAATGCTGTCTGGTTTTTAAAAGACTCGTGATGGATTTGCTCAGCAGTTAAATAGGCAATATCCCAATCCTTGGCACGGGTGAATAGACTTTTGGTATTGGCACAGGTTTGGATCCCTAAACAACAATAATGAAAAGGATGATGATTCAAGTCGCAATGATTTTTAATTTGCCAAAATGGGGTACCTGAAGTGCCATATTGATCCTGTTGTAGGGGTCTAATATCAAAATGAGCATCAAAATTGATGATGCCTATTTTGGGGTAATGCGTGTTTAAGCCCTTGAAATGTCCCCAAGCGATTTCGTGCCCTCCGCCGAATGCAAGGGTTCTTAGTCCGTTTTCATGGCAATCATGAAGCAGTGTTGCAAATTCTAGTTGGGCTTCTTCTAGTTGGCCATTTTGACAAACAATATTACCAACATCGAGACATTGAAGATCAGTGTGACAGGCTAATTTACCTAATTGCTCACGTAATTTATCAGGACCATCTTTTGCGCCAATTCGTCCTTCATTTCGCTTGATCCCTTCATCGGAGCAAAAGCCGACTAGGATATATTCGGTTCTATTTTTAAGTGAAAAAGTTAGCAGATCAACAGATTGAATGTGTTGAAAAAATCGCTCGTCAGGCAAACTATCTTTTCTACCATGCCATAATTTGGGATTCGTTTTCTCATAATGACGAAGATCGGTTAACATAGTATTTACTCATTGTAAGGTCAGGAGTCTTTTAAAATTAATCATTCTGCTCAAGTTGCTTGGGAGAGCCATGCAACGGTTAAAACAAAAGCTCGTTTGGTGTTTGATAAGAACCAACCCGGCTATTTATATCCCTTATGCAAACAGCCTTTGATTGTTCATCCTAAGGTTGCAGCTTTTGGGGATGATGCGGTCAGTTTTATTCTGACACAATCTTTTTATAAATATACACATGATATTGCGCTGATAGAAACACGTTTTATCAACCAGACCATTTTAGATGTTATTACAGGTGCCATTGATTTGCCCTTTAGTGAAGAACAAAAAATCAATTTATATACGGTGATGGTTGATGAAGCATATCATGCTTATGTCGCTTATGATGCTATGCAACAAATTCAAAATAGTTTACAAATTAAACCATTAAAGCTACCAATGCAAATAGAGATAGAAGTAGCAACCAATCATATCTTGCAACATTTACCAGAGAGAATGCATTCCCTTTTCAAACTCATTGCTGTATGTATCGCTGAAAATACGTTGTCACAAGAGATCAGATGGCTTTTAGGAGATAAAGCAACACACCCATTTTTTCAACAAATGCTCAGGGAACACCTTCTGGATGAAGGAAGACACTCAAACATTTTTATCCAATTATTAAGTTTTATTTGGTCTCAACTCAATGAGACAGATAGGATGAGTTGTTTTAAGCTGTTGCCTCGTTTTATATCCCAGTATTTAAGTACTTCTATTCAACAACAATTTGAACGACAAGTTCTTTTGTCTCTAAGTTTAGATTCAGAAGAAATTGTGCAGATCTTATCTGATATCTATGGGCATTTCAGATTAACTTTTCATCATCCCATGTTGCAGCATATTTTGTCAGCATTTAAGAAGGCAGGTATCTTTCAAGATCACATGACTGAATCATGTTTTGCAGGGTATTTTTACCAAATGACGGAAACCCATTAAAAACGAAAAAAAGGTCTTGTCATCATTTTTAAAATGTAGTACTAATTATACTCCGTGGAATGTGCAGCTTATAAATCAGGGATTTTCTTGATTTGTCCTGTGAAGGTTTTAAGCGAGTTTACTTTTGACCAAACATCAGGCTTAAAAGTTGTACATATACTAATCTTCAGTCTAAATAGGATATTAAGGATGAAAATTAAATCAGCTGCATTATTTACAACTTTACTTGCAAGCTCAGTAATGAGTTATGCAGGTGATATGGGTCCTGTGAAAACGTTTGTTCCGCAAAACACATATTATGTGGAAGGGGAAGCAGCATATACTTGGACTTCAGTGGGTTCCTTGATTGTCAATGGCGTTACTCTTCCTAGAACCTATGATGGATGGGGTGGACGAATTGCTGCCGGCGCTATGCATCCATTAAATGAAACATGGCGTACATTTGCAGAAGTAGGCTGGGGTTATTTTGATAGCGCTAAAGCTGGTAATTCTACGATTGGTTCAACCACGAACGACTATAATTATGGCGCAGACTTATTAGTAGGCTTGGATTATCGCTTCTCGCAAATTGATATTTTTGGCGGTTTTGGTGCCATGCTCCAAGCTATTAACACTCACACAGTGAACGATTCTAGCCATCTCTTTGAGGGTAGTACAATTACTGGTGTCAATGATCTCAGATTTGCTACCACAACTGTTTCACCAGAACTCAGAGTGGGTGGTGTTTATAATTTCACTGAGAACCTTGGTGCTTT
>DAHWEW010000304.1:0-2954 GCA_027326225.1 Legionellaceae bacterium | reverse complement strand
CAGTAGATCCTAAATATGCAAACAAAGTGCTGGATGGCATTTTTTAGATCACACATGTTTTTGCCCTGTTTATGGCGTGAAGTGTTTAACGTGTTTGTTCAAGGTCATTTACAATCTTATGATCCAAAAGGATATACCGGCTCATTTACTTATGTTTTTAGTCAGTTGCTGAGTGAATTGGTTGTCTCACTGGGATTACCCGCAGATCGGTATGATAGGGTATATCGTCAATTATTTGAGCTACTCAATCAATGTGCTGATGCGATTAGGAATTCAACACTTGAATCTAGTCTGGTAAAAATAAAAAGAATAGAAACTATCTTTAATCATTTCTTAAGTGAAACCCTTAAATTTACTGAAGAGATGAAATTATCAGTGATTAAATTGATTAACAGGCTAGAAACGACAGGTGAATTAGAGTCGTCCCTAAATGCAAGGTTAGTCGAGGATTTCATCGATAACAATGAGCGCAGTATGTGTGACTATTTGGAGCCTTTAACTAGGATTGATAATGTGCTCCATTTAGAAGGCAGCTCTTTATCACATCCTTTTGTTGCTAGCATGTTAACAGGGGGTGCTTGTCCTTTTATGCCGACGTCTCCAGTTGCTGCGGCAAAACCCGCAGTGCCTATGGTAAAAAAAGAACCATCATTTTCAGCAATGACTTTTTTTACTTCACATCCAAAAAATCCGAGCTCAACACATACATTTTTTCAATCTTTGTGGAGTACTAAATCGAGGCATGTGATGTTTAGTGAGCATCAGGAAGCACAGAATCCAGATGATCAATCAACCTCGACAATGAATCTTGTTGATTAAAAGGTCGTCTATGACAGTGAGGAAGAATTTCCTTGAGGGACGAAAAGTCTGTTTTAGTGTCCCTCATGGTAAGAATTGTAAGCTTCAATCAAGCCTTGCCTCGGCTTCTGGCTGCTTCTGGACAGCATCCGTTTTGTCGTCGGGGGGGGTATCTTGAAAAAAAAGATGGCGCATGGAGCTGGGACTAGGTGCGGCGGCTGCTTTTGGTGTATTAGAACCCTGAACTAGTGCCACTGCTCCCTTGTCTAGTTCATGAGTTTCATCATCGGTATGTTTAAATGACTTTCGTTTTTTGGCTATTAATTCATTCATTTCGCGTGCTAGCTCTTTTAAGTCAGTATCTTTTGCAAAAACCTCAGGCACGATTTGATTTGATGTTAGTGGTGGTTTTACCGTTGGATCAATTTGAGCATTGTCTCTGGCAAAAATGGCCTTATTATTCTGCACGCTAAAGGGTTGTTTGCAATAGTCTTCTTCACTGAGTGCTAATTGTTTCAAGAGTTCCATCCCAATATGTTCAGCAGTGTATTGCGAAGCGCATGAGCCCCCATGCCCATCATAAACACCAGTCATCCCCATGAATGACGCGGGCTGTCCATGAGGTTTTATGGTTTGCACAGATACAGAAATATTGTCAGTTGAGCCATCCTGATAAGCTTTCAGGGTAAGAGCTTTGGCTATCTCGTTTTCTGTCATTAACCCGGATTTTCCATCATTCAGTTGCCGAAGACTTGCGAGCAAATATTGTTCGTGATCAATTTTGGTTTGTTTTTCTCCACTAGCTCCATCCGTAAAACCATCACAGGTCGTAATGACTTGAATCTTGCAATCTAAGGAAGTTTGTGGCAGTTGAATAATCTGGAGGTCAGCATCAGCGCTTACGACAGGTTTCAATTCTTGATCACCAATCGCGCGAGAAATAGATAAGCCGGAGCCTTTTCCACTAAAAAAAACGCTAAAATCTTTAGCAACAAAGGGCCCTATTACGAATCCACCTGCGTCTTGAATACGCTTTTGTTCACTAGCAACCGTCGGTTTATGGACTCTGTGATTCAATCGCTCAACGGCCATAACCTCACCAACCTGGTTGTATGAGACAATAAATGCTGCAGCATCCGCTAAGGTTGCAGTAATCAAGTGTTCCCCTTTAATCACTGTTGTTGATGCAGTCGTCCCATCCGGTTTTTTTGTTTCTCTAAACGCTTGATCAATATGATGATATGTTGTCCATAGTCGATAGGCAATTTGTAAGGGAGTAAGGGCATCTAATTCTCCTTGGGTATATTGTTCCCAGGCCAAGGCATCCTCTTGCTTCTCTCTATGGCCTTGTATTTCATAAAAACCGAATCCACTCTCTTGGTCGTAACCTTCATTCTTACCATCTGCATTGGCAGCGGGGATAGAAATTATTTTTTTATTGGGCATAACGGCTTCCTCTAAAATGTAACGGGTTCTGCATTTGTTGTAGTTTCTCACATGCTGGTAAAACTTCAAGGATGTTGCCTAGGGCAATGATATGGACTCATCCTCTCTTTTAAACGGCTACTAGATGAGCCAAAATGGTTTCGTCAGAAACTAAAAAAGAAAAGGAGAGCCCATGAACAATGTTACCGTATTAGGGATAGATTTGGCAAAAGATGTGTTTCAATTACATGCTGTTAATGAGCATGGAAAAAAGATATTTAACAAGAAGGTAAATCGTTCGTCTTTGCCAAAAATCATTGTTAATTTGCCGCCATGCAAAATCGTCATGGAGGCTTGCGGTAGCTCAAATTATTGGTCGCGTAAATTTATGTCTATGGGACATGAGGTATCACAAATCAGTCCACAACATGTGAAACCATTTGTTCAAGGAAACAAAAATGATAAAAACGATGCTCGAGCAATTGTTATTGCATCACAACAAGATGGGATGCCGACAGTTCCAATAAAAACAGTTGAACAACAAGAAATACAAATGTTGCATCGATACCGAGAAAGCTTAGTACACGATAGGACGGCACTTGCTAATCGGATAAGAGGTTATTTACGTGAATCAGGAATATTTTTAACTATAGGAATCTCGAGTTTAGCCATTTTTCCCTAATCCGTTCGCCCTGAGGAGCGTGCGTAGCACGCGTCTCGAAGGGCTTTCT
>DAHWEW010000303.1:0-2998 GCA_027326225.1 Legionellaceae bacterium | reverse complement strand
CTTTTACTGTTTTTTTTTCGGTCTTTTCGGCTTTAGGCGCTTTTTCAACTTTCTTTTCTGCCTTATCAGCTTTTGCATCCTTGGTGGTTTTTTCAGCGTTTTCTACCTTTGCAACCTTTTCAGCCTTCGCTACTTTTTCAGTCTTTTGAGCTTTTTTCTCAACACCTGTAACTTCTACAAACTCACTTTCTGAAGCAATACCACCTATCATGTTACCCTGTTGTGCATCGATGATGGCATCAGCTACAGCACGCACATAAATATCTACAGCACGCATAGAATCATCATTGGCAGGAATAATATAATCGATGTTATCTGGATCATTGTTGGTATCAACAATACCGACAACAGGTATTTTCAAACGACGCGCTTCTTCGACTGCAATATTTTCAAAGCCCACATCAACCACAAACAATGCATCAGGCAAGCCACCCATGTCCTCTATCCCACCTAAACTTCTTTCAAGTTTTTCAAGCTCTCGGGTCAACATTAAGGCTTCTTTCTTAATCATGCCATGAAAGGCACCATCATCACGCAGTTTTTTAAGCTCTTTCAGACGAAAGATGGACTGGCGAACAGTTTTATAGTTAGTCAGCATACCACCCAACCAACGGTGATCCACATAAGGCATACCACAACGACGAGCATGTGTACGGATACTTTCTTGAGCTGCTCTTTTTGTGCCGACAAATAAGATTTTGGCTTTGTTAGAAGCTAATTTTCCAATGTAATTCAAGGCATCATTCATCATGGGCATTGTTTTTTCAAGATTAATGATATGGATTTTATTTCGCGAACCAAAGATGTACTCAGCCATTTTTGGATTCCAGAATCGAGTACGATGCCCAAAATGAGCGCCCGCTTCGAGTAATTCACGCATACTAATATTCATAGTTATTCTCCAGGGTTAAGCCTCCACATCTCCCATACAGTACCCATATGGGACCCAACTGTATGTGACGAGACGTGTGTGTATTTAAAAGCGCGCTATTTATATCATAATACTTACTGTTCAGCAATGGGGGTAAGATGAATGGTTATCAAAATACTACCATCATATCAAGTAATGGTGATGCACATATAAATCAACTGAGTCGTTTGGTTGGAACTGTTTCTGCCGTTTATAAATTTAGTTAACCTAAAACTATTGGGGTTCCATCTTTATAGAAGTGTCCTCTGGATCACCATGCTTTGGAAGGATTTTGTCAATGGATTTAACCATCTTTCCTCCTTTGGCAGCAAAGAATTCACGGACAGCTGCCACTAAACTTTTCAATATGCCTTTCTCAGGAGAATGCGATGTTGATTGATGAGCCATAAGAATGGTCTTATTGGCTTCCCATTTCTTCATAAATGCATCTTCTCTATCTGAAGGTGCAAGAACCTCATCGTTCATGATATTTAGCATGTCACGAATAGCCTGATATTTATTTTGAGCAGGTGTCATAGTGTCTGAGTTCATCTGCGAATTGAGACAAGCTGGATATTTTTTTTCAAGATATTTTTTATAATCATCTAATATTTTGCATATTTTGTCAGTCTTCTTTGTGCCCTTCATCTCTAAAACCGATGCACGAATGTCTCTTTGCTGGTGAATATGACTCGATTCCCAAAAGGCTTTAAACAGATCTTTCACTTCACCCAAAGTGTTTTTCTCAACATCTAAAATGCTATCTCCTTTCAATTGAATGAGTGTTTCGTAAAACCGCTTACTCATGTTTCTGACCAAATCTCTTTGTTCTTTCATACCCTGAGGGATTTCAAATCCTTTCACTGAAAAAGGTATTTGCTTCAGCAATGTTTGAAATGCTTGTGCAGAGCTTCCTTCTCGTGGAAGAGCTTGACTGAGTTCCAAAAAGTAAGAATGTAGTTTTTCAAGGATTTCTAAAGTTGATATCGATTGATGGTCTGATTCTGGTAAATCAAAGTTTTCTTCGATTTCAAGTGTGCTTAGGTATTCATTTATTGTACACTCAACATCGTCACGATTCGAGTCCATGAAATTCGTTATTTCATCGACTTTTAAATCCTTGTTTAAGGATCTGATAGCAGATACAGTCAATACTGCGATTTGCAGGGTTGTCAATTCATAATGCAACCTCTCATGAGTTAACTGTATTAATAATTCTGTACAGTTGAACATGGCCTGCACATTGTCATCAACTAGGTTTCTACGATGTAACTCACTAATCATTAGGGGAAGTAGACTATCTGCTCCATATTGGGAATCTGCTTGAAAAGCTAGCTCCTTTACGCTTCCAACAAACTCATAAATCTCTTGCAAGCTCATATTTGCTATGGAAGGCATTTACATTCTCTAATTGTCTACCCTATTGATTATTTTAGACCAATTTTAAAGTATGTGAATTAGGGCAATGATATGGACTCATCCTGAATAAGAAAGGCTGGACAAAGGCGTGTGGCATTTTTCCACTTACAACCACTTTTTTATTTTGAAATATTGGTAAGGGATAAAACCCGACAATAACATCAGAAACAGAGAAAAAGGATACCCATAACTCCATTTCAACTCAGGTACAACAGCAAAATTCATGCCGTAAATACTTGCAATAAGCGTGGGGGGAAGAAAAATAACGGCAGCGATTGAAAAGATTTTGATGATATTGTTTTGTTCTATATTCACCATGCCCAAAGTCGCATCGAGTAAAAAATTAACTTTAGATGTCAGAAATTTGACTTGGTCACTCAATGCACTGATATCCTTCGCTAAGGTATGTAACCGAGATTGAAGCTCATCATCTAACTTAGCTCCCACCGCTTGCCCAAAAAATCCATTCAATCGGTTAAAGCTCACCAAACTTTCTGAAGCCTTTGCATTCAAATCGCCATTGGAACCCAGTTCTTGCAACAGTTGTTTATAATCTAGTTTGATTTTATCAGGCGACTGCGATCGAAAAATAGTTTGAGAATAATGGTCTAACTCTCTTCCAATCCGTTCTGAGATATCAGCCACACGATCAATCGTTGCTTCTAATAA
>DAHWEW010000302.1:0-3007 GCA_027326225.1 Legionellaceae bacterium | reverse complement strand
CTGAAAAAATGCACTTGATGGGGACCCCAGCCTTCGTGATAGCAGCTACTCCAGCTGGCCAGTTTAGCAACAAAGTGGAGCCTGCCTTCATTCCTGGTGCTGCCAGTGAAGAAGTATTGCAAGATTTGATCAAGAAGGCTTCTGGTCAATAATTCAAAAGATGTGATAGGGTGTGTTGGCAAATGGGAACTATCCTTCTCCCAGAGAGCCCTTGTCCCCCGACATTTGTCTACGGGTACAAGGTTTCTCTAAACAAGCAGCAGAAGGGGTTTTAGAGCAAATGTCAGCATGCCTTAGTTCCAAATGTTGAGATCCACATGAAGAAACCAAGTACTTTCCAGGATATCATTTTAACCCTACAGCAATTTTGGGCAAATCTGGGATGTGTGGTGTTGCAGCCACTTGATATGGAGGTAGGTGCAGGGACTTTTCACCCAGCTACTTTTTTGCGGGCAGTAGGCCCTGAGCCTTGGTCTGCGGCGTATGTTCAACCAACCAGGCGTCCCACCGATGGACGTTATGGTGATAATCCCAACCGAGGTCAACATTATTATCAATTCCAAGTGGTACTGAAGCCTTCTCCTTTGGATATTCAAGAAAGTTATCTTGATTCATTGCGTGCTTTGGGCGTTGACCCATTGGCCGATGATATTCGCTTTGTAGAAGATAATTGGGAATCACCTACTTTAGGTGCTTGGGGATTGGGTTGGGAAGTTTGGCAAAATGGGATGGAAATTTCACAATTCACCTATTTTCAGCAGGTTGGAGGCATGCCTTGCAAACCTGTTACTGGAGAATTGACCTATGGTCTTGAGCGTCTTGCCATGTTTATTTTGGGATTTGACAATATGTTCGATATGCCATGGAGTAACACCCTCTCTGGGGTAGTCACTTATGGTGATGTGTTTCACCAAAACGAAGTTGAGCTCTCTACTTATAATTTTGAGCACGCAGATGTTGATTTTCTATTTAAGCAATTTGACCATTATGAAACCCAAGCAAAACAGTTGGTTGAATTACAATTACCTTTACCTGCTTATGAAATGGTTATCAAAGCGTCACATACTTTTAATTTATTAGATGCGCGTCATGCAATATCAGTCACAGAGCGACAACGATATATCTTAAGAGTGAGACAACTTTCAAGGCAAATTGCTGAGTCTTATTATCAAGCACGCGAAGCATTGGGTTTTCCCCTCTGTAAGGAGAACAATCATGCATCGTGATTTTCTATTTGAATTAGGTGTTGAAGAATTACCAACCGCTCTGGTGAGTGTATTGGCAAAGGCTTTGGCAAGTTATTTGACAACAGCGCTCTTGAAAGAAAAAATCAATCATAAAAAAGTAGAAAGCTTTGCCACCCCCAGACGCTTGGCAGTCCTTATCCATGATATGGACGTATTACAACCCGATAAGACGATTTCGCGTCGTGGTCCTTCTGTCTTATCTTCTACGGATCAAGAAGGAAAGCCAGGGCCTGCCTTACTTGGGTTTGCAAAATCCTGTGGTGTTGCAGTGAGTGAGCTTTCCATCGTGAAGACAGATAAAGGGGAGTGGTGGCATTATGAGGCGGTTGTTCCGGGAGTACCTACCGAAGATTTATTACCCAATATGATAGATGATGCCTTAAAGGCACTTCCTATTCCAAAGTTGATGCGTTGGGGGCAAGGGGATGAATCATTTGCACGTCCTATTCATTGGGCCCTTCTTTTGTTTGGCACAGAAATCATTTCCGCCGATATTTTAGGAGTGAAAACAGGTAGACAAAGTTATGGTCATCGATTTCATCATCCACAAGCTGTGAATATTCCAACACCTCAGTCGTATGAAACAGCATTGAAAGATGCTTTTGTGATAGCGAATTTTACGATAAGACGTCAGTTGATAGCTCAACAAGTGCAACAATTGGCAAAAGCGCATCAGTATGAAGTGGTCATGCCTGATGAACTTTTAGACGTGGTGACCTCAATTGTTGAGTGGCCAGAGGCGCTGCTTGCGCAGTTTGATAAAGAGTTTCTCAATATTCCTCCTGAAGTGTTGATTGCCTCGATGCAATCTCACCAAAAATGTTTTGCATTATGTGATAGACAAGGGCAACTGGTCCCCTATTTTATTACCGTGGCTAATATCGTGAGTAAGAACCAGCAACAAGTGATCAACGGCAATGAACGAGTGATGCGTGCTCGCTTGAGTGATGCGGCGTTTTTCTATCGTCAAGATCAGCGACAAAAGCTTAGCGAGTATTTGTCTTTTACTGCAAGTGTTGTTTATCAGGAAAAATTGGGAAGTTTACAAGACAAAGTGTATCGAATGAAAGCTCTGATGGATTGTTTTATTGAACCTTTACAATTAAATCGTGAGCATGCAATGCGTGCAGTTATGTTGTCTAAATGCGATCTCATGACTGGAATGGTGGGAGAGTTTCCAGAGCTTGAAGGACTAATGGGATGTTACTATGCGCGGCATGATGGGGAAGATGAATCCGTTGCTTTGGCGATGGATGAACAATATAAGCCACGTTTCGCAGAAGATTCTCTACCCAAGACTGATTTAGGGCGAGCCTTATCACTGGTTGATAGGCTTGATACCTTAGTTGGGTTATTCGCAATTGGTCAAAAACCAACAGGCGACAAAGATCCTTATAAATTGCGCAGGCATGCCCTAGCAGTTGCAAGATTGCTGTTGTCAATAAAAGCTCCTCTGAATCTATCCACATTGATTACTTATGCGTTACATGGCTATGATGGTCGGATTAAACCCAATCAGATGGTGATGGCTGAAGTTAAGCAATTTATTTTAGATAGGCTACAATCGTTTTACCTGAATCAAGGGTTGAAAGAAGAGTTTGTGTTATCTGTTCGTGCTTGCCAAGAGGATTGGTTATTTGATTTAGACAAACGAGTCAAAGCGTTACAAACGTTTGTGAGTATGCCTGCTGCTGTGAGTCTGTCTGCTGCTTGTAAACGAGTCAATAATATATTACAACAGGTAAATATTGACTCAAATG
>DAHWEW010000301.1:0-3007 GCA_027326225.1 Legionellaceae bacterium | reverse complement strand
ATGGCATGGATTTACAAATCAGCTGTGATGGACATGAGTCCAGCCCAATTAAACCTGGTCAATTCATCAGCATTGAAAAAAATGCCCAACAATTACGGCTATTGCATCCTAAAGACTACCACTATTATGATACATTGAGGATTAAATTGGGCTGGGGGTTAAAACCTCAAGGGTGAGCGTCATGTTAGTATCGTTACGCATTGAAAATTATGCCATTGTCTCCCATCTAGAGTTGGATTTTACCGAGGGGATGACGGCATTTACTGGCGAAACTGGGGCTGGTAAGTCCATCATGATTGATGCTTTGATGCTCGCCTTAGGAGAGCGCACGGACGCCACAGTTATTCGTACTGGTGCTGAAAAATGTGACATCACTGCTTGTTTTCAGCTAGATTCCGCCGAAGCTTTGCTTGATTGGTTAAAAGAGCATGATGTAAGCCATGATGAGGGGGAGCTTTTTTTACGACGCGTGATTTATAGAGAAGGACGCTCAAAATCTTATATCAATGGTCAACCGTTTCCTCTACAAAAGATCAAAGAGTTAGGCGAAATGCTGGTGTGTCTCCACGGCCAGCACCAACATCAAACCTTATTACAACATGTGACCCATCGTCAGCAATTAGACCAATATGCCAATCACACCTCTTTGCTTCATGAGGTGGCAGACATATATCACCAATGTTTAGAAACCAAACTCGAATTACAGCGATTAGAAAATCAAGACAGCACCGCTGAGAGGCTTGTCTTTTTAGAGCATCAACTGGAAGAGTTGCTACAGTTGGACCCCCGCGAGGGTGAAATGCAGGCATTACATGAAGAACATCAACTGCTTCATCATGCTAAGGACTATCTACAGCATACCCAACAGATGACAGAATTACTTTGTGCTGATGATGAGCCTAACATTTGTCAGGGGCTAAATCGTATTTTACAAATGCTTGCTTCATTGCCACAAGAAAATACGCTGATAAAGTCCAGTTCTCTGCTTATCAATAATGCATTGATTCAGTGTGAAGAAGCAAAAGATGACATTGCAACCTTTGCAAATGCGATACAACTTGATCCTGAAAGGTTACAGGTCGTTGAAGAGCGTATCAGTCAATTGCATCAAGCAGCCCGTAAATATCATGTGGAAGTAAATCTGCTGCCAACCCTTGCCGCGCTTTTGCAAGAAGAGATACAACAGATTCAGAATCAAGGTCAAGCGCTTAAAAAGCTCCAACAGCAATATGAAGTACAGTGCGAAGCTTATATGAGTTTGGCCATGAGGCTGCGAGCATCGCGACAAACCCATGCGCCAAAGTTAGCAGAGGAAATCACGGCCACCATTCAACAGCTAGGCATGCCCAAGGGTTATCTCATGATGGATATCACGCCTTTGGATAAAATGCAGGTTCATGGTTTGGATAGGGTGGAATATAAAGTATGTACCAATCCAGGTATGCCCCTTGATCTGCTGCCAAAAGTTGTATCGGGCGGAGAATTATCACGAATAGGACTGGCCATTCATGTGATTACGGCAAAACGTGGTGCGACGCCTACGCTATTATTTGATGAAGTAGATGTCGGCATTGGCGGACCTACAGCGGCCTTGGTTGGCCAATTACTAAGACAGTTAGGAGAGCGTTTACAGATCTTTTGTGTCACCCACCAACCTCAAGTTGCTTCTCAAGCGCATCATCACTTTAAAGTGGAAAAACGAAGTGATGATGCGCAAACTTTTTCTCAGGTGATCCCATTAAGTCATCCCGAAAAAATCAATGAAATTGCACGTATGCTAGGTGGACTAACCATCACCGAACAAAGCCTGTCTCATGCGGAAGAATTACTGCAAAATTGACATGTTAAATCTAAATTCGATCATTGAATCAACGCGACGAGTGTTAACGCCCCCTTTGCAATCACTGGAAAAACGCCAAAAACTAAAAATATACCAACCCCTAGAGCTATACTTTCAAGAGATCCGAAAAGTAAGGAAACCAGTTCAGATATTATTCCAAGAGAAATACCTACTCTTTGCCTCAGAGGAAAATTTTGCATAATAAACCTCTGTGGTACAAATATCTATCATTTCCAAATAAATATCCCTGTTTATACACCTCTTTTCAGTGACCTACAGCAAGAACAAGGATAGTCACTGTTTTATCATTAACTTGGCATATGATCCTAAAGTCGCCTACTCTGTATCGCCACAATCCAGCCTTATTATGAATCAAGGCCTTTCCTTGTTGCCTCGGATCATCATCTGTACAAATACGCTTTTCCAAATAATCGAAAATCCTTAATCTTGTCTGCTTATTAAGCTTTTTTAAGTGCTTAATGGCTAACTCAGAAAGCTCAATCGTCCAACTCACAGGCCTTCCTTCTAATGCTAGCTTTTATTATCTATGATCATGGGGTCTTCTTGACAGAAGGTTGTTCCGGCGGTGGTGCATCATCACGTGCAGCACCCCTTGCTTCTAAATAAGCTGCTCTATACTCTGCAAAATGACCCGGACCTTGGTCTAACATCTTTCTAAACTCGCCTAGGTCTCGATACCGTTCTTCGCCTGTTTCATGCTTGTGACCTGTTAGAGCAGTGATGGCACTCAGGTCAGGTTGATTTAAGGTCCGACCATCACTTTCATGGTCGCCAGAGGCTAATAGTTTTCGTACCTCGGATAATTTTTCTGGTGCTATTTTTAAGGTGATTAGGTTTTTATTGGGACCATCATAATAATAAAGTTTGTCTTTGGTTATGATATATTGAGATCTATTTTCCAGTGCTGCTAAATAGCCCTCATTGGGTGCTTTCAAATCTGGATATTCGCTATTAGGAAGTTTGTACAAAGTGCATTGAAATCTATCTGGGTGAAATTGAACTAAGCGCTTCCTAGCTTCTTTCAATAGCTTATCTTCGTCTAGTTTAGGATCTAAGTCTAGTACCGTTGCAAAACCCTTACCTCTTTTTGCATGTTCTTGGGCCAAAGCTTTTTCTGCTGCAAGTGGGGCTTGGGGTGGGGCTAGT
>DAHWEW010000300.1:0-3010 GCA_027326225.1 Legionellaceae bacterium | reverse complement strand
TGAATGCATGCGATATGTGGTGCCTAGAAATACGCCAATATTTTCAGGAATTGTTGGTGTGGTATGTAATAAATAATCTAAAATTGATGCACCACTTTCTTCTGGGTGGCTGCCTTGAGAGGGTTGCCCCAACTGCATTTGATCACCCATTAAGATGATATTTTTGGTAGCACGGCTCATCGCGATTAAATTCGCGACACTCACCTGCCCTGCTTCATCGATGAATAAGTAATCGAATGAATTTTCTAAATCTGGCCTTGCAAATCCCCACGCAGTGGTTCCAATAACACATGAGGGTCGCAAATTACCCGCGATCGATTTATTTTCAAAGATAGAAATACCTAGTTTAGTTAATGACTCATCTGTTTCTTTTGTGCAGGCAAAATAAGCCGATATGCCTTCTTTTTTGCAATATTCAGTGGTGCTTATCAATAAATGATTAATCGCCTTGTGGCTATTGGACGAGATACCTATTCGTTTTCCCTGTTTTAAAAGTTCAGCAATAATATGTTTTGCGGTATATGTTTTGCCTGAGCCTGGCGGGCCTTGGATGGTAAGATAACTATTATTCAGATTGATGACTGCGGAAATAATTTGAGTCAGACGGATAGCTGGCTCATGGCTTGGCGCTATGGGCAAATCAGCTAACATTCCTATGATTCTCGGCGGATGTCGCATCAAGAAATCATGAATTGCGGTATTTTCTAATTGACCTTGATAAAATTGTTCTGCACGGCGCATGATCGCTGTAGGAATCGGTTCTGCATTGATATCCTCATCGGGAATTAAAGTCACAACTTCACTTAAGTTGGCTCCTGTCTGTAGGACAATAACACCCTCATTCGATCTCGAATCTTCTTTGACCACGGTAACGCTTAATGTTTTTCCATCTGGACGCTCTTCTCCTAAGACTTTGTATTTATCAGCAGCCGCTTTGAATTCCTGACTGGGATCAAAACGATATTCATAAGCCAAATTTTTGGAGCGTGGCGTAGGCTTATAGGGTTCTTTATCAGTACGTACACAATAAGCAAGACAATCAATATCATCAAACAACTCATCAAAGCTTGATCCAAGTCTGTCAAATAATCTCCAATACATCGGCTTCTTTTCACGGCGATGAAATTCCAAGATCCAAGCAAACAGACTGGAAACTTTACTCTCTTGTTCTAATCCTTGTGTTTTGAAGTAACTGGCTTTCTCAAGGAGTTTGTCACGTAAACGAATAGATTCTGTGATGGTTTCATTTTCAGGCTCAGGCACTATCTCAGTTTTTCCGAGATAAATAATACCATTCTCCTGCTGACGAGCTCGCAACCAATCGACCAGCTCTTGAGTAGAATGACAATCATCAATATTATAATCCCGGATGGCTTTTAAAACCCTTGAGGTCTGCCAACTATCCCCATCAGGATCCTCTCGCCAACGTTCATAGACCACCACAGAATCACCACCGGAACCAACCTCTGTATCACGCTTCCCTCTGTATAGATGTTCTACATTTTTTATTGAATAACGCGGCTCACCTAAGCGCAAGCAGCCTTTAACAATTTTGTATAAATCAACAAATACCTCGTTGCGCAACAAGGTATCCACCATGGCTTCACAAATGCCATACCGTCCCATTAACTTCCGGCATGCGGCTATTTCATAATTCGCATAATGATAAATATGCATATGCGGATCACGTTGCCAACGCTCAAATACCCATTCGATAAACGATTGAAATGCTGCTTGTTCTTGAGGCTTATCATGCGCCCAGAAATCTTTATATTGACGAACTCCTTTCTCATCAAAATAGGCAATGCCCCAAAGATACTCCAATCCTCCATCCACTAAGGGAAATCCTTCAATATCAAAATAAACATCTAATGGAGATGCTGGGGGAAGCAAAGCCAAACCGCTTTTCTTTTGATTGTCATGCGGTAATATTTCGTATAAGGGTTTTTCTTTGCCCTTACTCATTTTTTGAATATTGGCCTGTAACTTAAGGCGTTGAAGTACTTCTGTCTGAATTCCCTTGACTCTTAATTGAGACAATTCAATTAAGGATTGCATTGTTTTAATTCCAGCTTTGTTTAGCTTTTTAATTTGGCTCTTAGTGATAGTGGCAACTTGAGATAAATGATCAGATGCGACAAGACGTTCATTAGCATAGGTAGACCAACGGCCAAAGTGATCAAAATCGACAGGGTTGGGCAAATCTTCTTTTGAAAAACTGCCATGTACTTCAAGAAAGCGCTCTTTGAGATGCACGTAATAATAAAAATGTTCGTTTGTTGCCAACTGCACCTGTTGTTTCTCGCCCGTAACAACCCTAATCCTATTAGGTCGTTTATTTTGAATCAGTTCCAGCATTTCTGCATAACAACATAATTGAATAACAAACTGTGGCTTAACAGTTTTTGAAAGCTTAATATCCCAAGGTTCATAGTGAAACGTTCCTAAATCACTGTCTCCCTCAACCTTAATTAAAAAATCAGCATATCCTTTAAATGGATGCAGTGATAAAGCTGCTTGATAAATGACATCTACACCTTGGTGCATGACGTTCAGTGTATCCTGATAGGCATTCTTTCCTCTTTCAATAGATACAACTTGCAAACCTTGCGACACAAATGATGTTAAAATTTCCTGCTCGAATTGTAAGCCTTTATGTTGCAATACGGATAATAAAGGATCTTCTTTATCTGCCAAATCAAGCGTGCATGGCTCAATACAAGCTAAATGTTCCATTAAGGAAGCAAAGGGACTTTCCATATATAAAGTTAAGTCAGAAGGTGAATAAATAATTTGATCTGATTCAAAATGCACACAAACTCCAAGTTTAGTCTTTAGCAAATGCTTCCCTGCTGAAAAAATTTTCAGCTTTCCTCAATGTATCTCGCAACCTTTTCACCGCATGTAGCACAATTTCCATTAAGTACGATGCTCTTACCAACTACTGTGGCAATAGGATCCTTAATAGTACAAGTAGAACGGCATTGACCACACCAAACATTGTTTAGAA
>DAHWEW010000002.1:0-20368 GCA_027326225.1 Legionellaceae bacterium | reverse complement strand
TTGATAACGCCTTGCTTGCCACAAACAATCGGCCAAAGGCTCCATCAACATATGTTCAATGGCGCTTATATCTTGATACCGTGCTTGGAGTTGCTGATACACCTCCCTTATCCCAGGAGGACTATCCGTTGCCACTTGATCCCGAATAGCCAAATGAAGACCCATATGTAGGAATGGGTTTTCCTGTCCTAGTTCTGGAAAATGAGTAGCCTCTAGGGTTTGAATATCTCCTTCTAGCATGCGGTGATATTCTGGATGAATAATGATCACCTCAACAATTTGCTTTTCCAATGCCGTCAGGGGTTTCTGTTCTTGGTATTTATACCAACTAGAAAAAAACATCTGTCGCGTATCTTCTACTTTATCACCATAAAACATGAATCAATGCCTGTGTTGTCAATTAAAATCGCCATGGTAGTTATGACTGAAGGTTTACATGAGCTACTCATGGAATCAGAGCATGAACATATCGTCTATCTGGATACGTTTTTTCATGCTTATCTCTTTTCCACGTTAACGTGGTTCAATGAGCAATACACCTGTATGGGTAAGATCACTTTCTATGTAGGATTGATGATATTTTTTATGCGACTATTATGACGTCCATTCCGTAATAGTCAAGTCTAATACGGAATGGGGAATCGGTATGGTCGCTTTATTTGATATGCTTTCTGGCCTTTTGAATGGCCCTGATTTGCGCGACAGCGCGTGCCAACTCCGTTGTTGCTACTGAATAGTCTATTTCTGACGCTTTATTTGCAATGGCTTCTTCAGCGCGGTGTTTTGCGGCAAGCGCCTTGGCTTCATCAAGACTATCAGCACGCTCCACAGCATCTGCTAGCACAGTCACTGAAGTAGGCTGTACTTCTAACATACCACCAGAAACATAGTAAATTTCCTGATGTCCACCTGGTTTGGTCAAACGAACCTCACCCGGCTTTAACACTGTCAATAAAGGTGCATGGCCTGGGACGATACCGATTTCTCCCAGCTCGCCCGTTGCAACAACCATTTCGACAATACCTGAAAAAATTTCTTTTTCAGCACTGACAATATCCAAATGAGTTGTTCTAGCCATATCAGGTTGCCTCATAATGTCTTAGCTTTGGCAACCGCTTCTTCAATGCTGCCGACCATGTAAAATGCTTGTTCAGGTAAGTCATCATACTCACCAGCCAAAATACCCTTGAATGCCTTGATGGTTTCTTTCAGCGGCACATATTTACCAGGAGCGCCAGTGAACACTTCTGCCACGAAGAAGGGTTGCGACAAGAAGCGTTGAATTTTACGCGCTCTAGACACCACTCGTTTGTCTTCTTCTGACAACTCATCCATACCAAGGATAGCTATGATATCTTTCAATTCTTTGTATCGCTGAAGCGTTTGTTGAACACGTCTTGCTGTATCATAATGTTCTTGGCCAACTACAAGCGGATCAAGTTGACGAGACGTAGAGTCTAGTGGGTCAACCGCCGGATAAATACCTAATTCAGCAATTTGCCGGGATAATACAACTGTTGCATCTAAGTGAGCAAACGTCGTTGCAGGGGAAGGGTCGGTCAAATCGTCAGCAGGCACATATACCGCTTGAATTGAGGTAATGGAACCCGTTTTTGTAGAAGTGATCCGCTCTTGCAGCATCCCCATTTCTTCAGCAAGTGTGGGCTGATAACCTACCGCAGATGGCATTCGGCCTAAAAGGGCAGAAACTTCAACCCCTGCTAACGTGTAACGATAAATGTTATCGATAAATAACAATACATCACGCCCTTCATCACGGAATTTTTCAGCCATGGTTAGGCCTGTCAATGCAACTCGTAATCGGTTACCAGGTGGCTCATTCATTTGTCCATACACCAACGATACCTTGTCCAATACGTTAGAGTCTTTCATCTCATGATAAAAGTCATTCCCTTCACGAGTTCGTTCACCAACGCCCGCAAATACAGAATATCCACTATGCTCGATTGCGATATTACGGATAAGCTCCATCATGTTGACGGTTTTACCAACGCCAGCACCACCAAACAACCCAACTTTACCCCCTTTAGCGAAGGGGCAAAGCAAATCGATCACTTTAATACCTGTCTCAAGAAGCTCTTGACTGCCAGCTTGATCTTCATAGCTTGGAGCTTGCCGATGAATAGACCATTGCTCATCTGCACCTATTGGACCACCATCATCAACGGGTCGACCCAATACATCCATAATCCGACCTAACGTTTTCTTCCCAACAGGAACTTGAATCGGTTGGCCCGTGTTTTTAGCTTGTAAACCACGTTTCAATCCATCTGTTGTACCCATAGCAATGGTACGGACGACACCGTCTCCCAACTGCTGTTGTACTTCAAAAACCAAGTCACCTTCTACTAATTGCAAGGCATCATTTACTTTTGGCACATCATCACGAGCAAACTCAACGTCCACTACGGCACCAATCACTTGAACTACAGTTCCTAAGCTCATTTTATACCCTCTTATAAAGCATCTGCACCACCGACTATTTCCGCTAACTCTTGTGTAATTGCGGCTTGTCGGGCTTTGTTATAAGCCAATTGAAATTCTTTTATCAAATCACCTGCATTATCCGTGGCACTCTTCATGGCAATCATTTTAGCGGCTTGTTCACAAGCAATATTTTCAACCACCGCTTGATATACTTGTAACTCAATGTAACGCTCCAACAGCTCATCTAGTAATTCCTTGGCATCGGGTTCATAAATATAATCCCAATGATGACCCAATGTTTCACTGTCCTCTTCGGCAATGGGTAAAGGCAATAATTGTTTGACCGAAGGCTTTTGAGTCATGGTATTGACAAATTCATTGTAGGATACATATAACGCGTCTATTTCACCCTGATAGAATGCATCTATCATCACTTTAACTGCCCCAATCAAGTCGGATACACTCGGGGTATCGCCAAGATGATCAACCGAGGCAATGACGCGACCACCAACCCGCCTAAAAAAAGCTTGTCCCTTCCTACCAATCACACACAAATCAACTTCTTTTCCCTCATCATGCCAAGGACGCATGGTTGCAATGGTCTCTCTCAGAAGATTTGCATTGAGCCCTCCGCATAAGCCTCTATCAGTAGTCACCACAATCATTCCAATACGTTTGATTTCACGCCTAGCCATAAACGGATGATGGTATTCAGAGTTAGCACGAGCCATATGCCGCACAACATTGTAAATTTTGGCCGCATATGGCTTAGAAGCGCGCATTCTTTCTTGCGTTTTACGCATTTTGCTCGCTGCCACCATTTCCATCGCTCGAGTGATTTTTTGCGTGTTTTTGATACTAGCAATCTTTGAGCGGATCTCTTTCGCTACAGCCATATCTACCAGCTTCCTGTTTGTTTAAACTCACTCACCGCCTTTTTCAAATCAGCTTCAATTGCATCATCATAGGAGCCTTTTTCATTGATTTTATTCATCAATGCGGCGTGACTGCTATGCATATAGCTTTGAATTGCTGCTTCAAAAGCCATGACCTCAACAACTGGAATGTCATCTAAATAGCCTTTCTCAACGATGAATAAAGAAAGCGCCATTTGTGCCACAGAATAGGGGGAATATTGCTTTTGTTTCATCAATTCGGTAATTCGCTGACCGCGCTCTAGCTGCTTTCTTGTGGCATCATCGAGATCTGAGGCAAATTGCGAGAATGCTTCTAGCTCACGAAACTGCGCCAAAGCCAATCGAGTGCCTCCGCCTAACTTTTTCATGATTTTCGTTTGAGCGGCCCCACCCACCCGTGATACTGAAAGCCCTGTGTTAATGGCAGGTCTCACACCTGAGTTAAAGAGATCAACATCTAGAAAAATCTGACCATCGGTGATCGAAATCACATTGGTTGGGACAAACGCTGAAACGTCCCCTGCTTGTGTTTCAATAATCGGCAAAGCGGTAAGTGATCCGGTTTGGCCTTTGACTTCACCATTGGTTAAACGCTCTACTTCAAGAGCATTGATTCGTGATGCTCTTTCTAATAAGCGTGAATGAAGATAAAAAATATCACCAGGATAAGCTTCACGACCGGGTGGGCGACGAAGTAGGAGTGAAATTTGGCGATAGGCCCAAGCTTGCTTTGTCAAATCATCGTACACAATCAAGGCATCACCACCACGCTCCATGAAGTATTCGCCCATTGCACACCCAGAGTATGGTGCAATAAATTGCAAAGCAGCGGCATCAGAAGCACCCGCTACCACCACAATGGTATGCTCCATCGCGCCATGCTCTTCAAGCTTACGAACAATGGTGGCCACGGATGATGCTTTTTGACCAATGGCTACATAAATACATTTCACGCCCGTGCCTTTTTGATTGATGATGGCATCTACAGCAATTGCAGTTTTTCCTGTTTGTCTATCACCAATAATCAATTCACGCTGCCCACGACCAATAGGGATCATCGCATCAATGGCTTTTAATCCAGTCTGTACGGGTTGATCAACCGATTTTCTAGCGATAACGCCAGGTGCTACTTTTTCTATGGGAGAGGAATGTTCAGTCTTGATGGGACCTTTGCCATCAATAGGATTACCCAAAGCATCCACGACCCGACCTAATAGAGCCTCACCGACAGGGACTTCAAGAATTCGGCCGGTACATTTGCCTTTCTGCCCTTCAGATAAGTGACTAGCATCGCCTAGAATAACAGCACCAACCGAATCGCGCTCCAAGTTCAGTGCTAACCCAAATGTATTGCCAGGAAATTCAATCATTTCTCCTTGCATCACATCGGCCAATCCGTGTAAACGGACAATACCATCTTTCAAACTGACGATGGTGCCTTCATTACGGGCTTCTGAAACAACTTTAAAGTCTTCAATTTTTTTTCTGATTAATTCGCTGATTTCAGATGGATTTAATGCGATTTGTTCTGACATGGAATGTATCCTCTAAAAATTACACGGCTAAGTTACGGTTCAGTTGACCTAACTTACCTCGAACTGAGCCATCTATAACTAAATCACCTGCACGAATGACAGCCCCTCCTAGCAATGAGGGATCAATGCTGACCTCGAGCACTACTTTTCTTTGTAAACGATGGCTCAAGGTTTTGCTTAATTTTTCTTCTTGTGCTTTGGAGAGAGGTGCAAAACTACTGACGTTCGCTATCAATGTTTTTTCATGACTGGCGCGCAATGCTTCAAATTGCAAATATATATCCGGTAGAGCAAGTAAGCGTTTATGATGGGCCAACAAGTCCACCACATTTTTTAATACCTTCTCATCATCAAATGAACCACACTTTCCACAAACGGATAACAAAAGCTTGCTATGTGCGTCCATCGTCGTATCAGGATTATTGATAAAATCCTTAGCCAATGGGTTAAGGACGACTTCTGCCAGCTGATAAAGCTTAGCTGACCAAGGCGCCAATTGCTGAGCACAGACAGCATGCTCAAAAATAGCCCGGGCATAGGGTCTTGCAATGGTCGTTAAATCTGCCATCTCAAATCTCTTCAATCAGTTGATCAAGCAACGCATGATTGGTCTTTTCATCAATTTCATGCATCAAGATTTTTTCAGCACCTTTGACTGCCAAACTTGCAACTTGTTTGCGCAAAGTATCTTTTGCCCGATTCACCTCTTGGCTGATTTGTGCAGCTGCCATTTCAGCGAGTTTTTGCGCTTGCTGGCGTGCATCTTCTTTGGCTTCGTCAATGATTTGTTGAGCGCGATGATTCGCTTTTTCAATGATCTCTTGCGCCTGTACTTTGGCTTGCTTCATATCGTCTTTCACGCGATGTTGCGCCAATTCTAATTCTCTTCTTCCGCGCTCAGAAGCTGCTAGCCCATCAGCAATTTTTTCCTGACGCTCTTCCATCGCCTTCGACAATGGCGGCCAGACAAATTTCATGGTAAACCACACAAATGCACCAAATACCAGCATTTGTACAATCAGTGTTAAATTGATTTCCAAGGTTTTTCTCCCATTACATAAAGAATCTAAATGGTTATGGAGCAATCCGCTTATGAAGGAGATTGCACTCCATCAAAATCCCCAATTATCCCATGAATGGTGCGGCGAATGGATTGGCAAAGGTAAAGAATAAAGCGATACCGACACCGATCATGGTAACCGCATCTAAAAGACCTGCCACAATAAACATCTTCACTTGCAACATAGGTACCATTTCTGGTTGACGTGCTGAACCTTCAAGAAATTTACCACCTAATATACCGAAACCAATCGCAGTTCCGAGTGCGCCTAGACCAATCAATAAAGCAACAGCGATAACTGTCATGCCTTGAACTTGAGCTAATAAATTTGCAGCTTGCATATAAATCCCCTTAATGGACAATTAAAATAAAACTGGTTAATGATCTTCGTGTGCCAGACTCAAATACACAATCGTAAGCACCATGAAAATAAAGGCTTGTAACGTGATGACTAAGATATGAAAAATAGACCATGCCATAGCCAATAAAAATTGCGCCACACCTAACGTTGCGGTTGATGCGACTGCCGTTTCTGATGCATTCAATGTAAGCAATGCTATCAAAATAAAAATCAATTCACCTGCGTATAAATTACCGAATAACCGCAGTGCCAATGAAATTGGTTTAGCCACTAATCCTACCAATTCCAGCAGTAAATTAAATGGAATAAACAGCACGTGATTAAAAGGATGTAAGGTTAATTCTTTCACAAATCGCTTGGGTCCTTTGATCTTGAAGCTGTAAAACAGGATCAAGAAAAACACAGAGAGAGACAAAGCAAAAGTCAGATTCAGATCATTTGTCGGGACCACCTTCAAATAATGAATACCCAACGGTTGAACAACTGCAGGAAGGATATCGACAGGCAAAAGATCCATAAAATTCATCAGAAACACCCACAAGAAAATCGTGAGTGCCATGGGACCTATCACTTTGTTTTTGCCATGAAAACAATCTTTCACTTGATTGTCTGCAAATTCCAGCATGATTTCGGCAAAATTCTGTAGTTTACCAGGAACATTTGTTGAGACACGGCGTGCACCAAAATACATCAACAACAATACAGAAATCCCTAAGCTAACCGAGAAAAACAAGGTATCTAAATTTAATGACCAAAAGCCGCCCGTTCCACCCATGCTCATGGTTTTGACATTGAACGTCAAATAGGTCAGATGATGCTTAATATAATGAGTACTTGATACCATTTCAGTCACTTTAATAAACCTATCTTATTCTGAAACGTTTGAAAAATAGCAAACGCCCGATTACTTCTTATTAAAAAACAACGGTGCAAACCAAATCACCATTTGTGCCACAATATACGTAATAAAAAACACCAGCGGCATGATCTTGCAATATTTAAAAACCAACATAAACATCACAATCGACAAACCTAACTTCAGCGCCTCACCTTTATAAAAACCATTGACGATTTTTTTAGCTGCATGCGCACCTTGATATTGAAACAGTTTTCTAGCAAAAATCGCATTGGGCAGAGCGCTGACCAAGCCACCTAGCACAGCAGATAAGGATGCAATGCCCCCCGATACCAAAAAAGCGACCAAAGCGATACATGCCGTGATGCCGAATTGGCATAATATCAAACGCTTTGCGCCTTTCAACCCCTGCCGATTTTTCACTGTTCCACCTATCCTGACGCGCGGATTATAAAGTAATCAATATGGATAATCAACGGCAAACGACGGATTTGTCGGCTATAATTCAATTAGTGGCTGTACAAAAAGCCCTAAAATCCAACTTTGCGTAAGGAAACTAACATGTCTGAGAAAGAACAGCACACCGCTGCTAAAATGCGGGAGCAAATGATGAGTCGTTACGGCGACGATTTGCGACACAAGCACAACAAGTTACACTGTTCCTATCGAAAGCACTACAAAACCCATCCCAGCCAAATTAACCATAAATATGACCAAGAACCTAGCACAAACTGCGGAACAGGATTGATTCACCAACTGAATTTACAAAAAGTTCGAAAACGACTAGATAAAGGACGAATCCATTGATAAAGTATAAGTATCCAATCAGGTTAGCCACTTCCTGACTGGGAATAGCATCAACTGGCCCAAGCTTGCTTGGGCCTTTTTTTTAGCTAATTATCTCTTGAATGTGGTGAGCTTATCTTTAATATAATGACAAGGCCTTTCAGTTGTCTAATGGAAGCCTATTCTTAGTTAGTCTATATTTAAAATATGAAAGATTTTAATGGACTTGTAGCATGCCACCCATAAAAATGAAAGTTTCTCCAGAGGCCACATTAAATTCTAAAGGTGAAATCGAAGATTATAGTTTAGATCAAGGTGGTACAGTGCTTTGCCAGCAGGCAGGTAAGCATAAAGCCCCACAGGATATGTTTGGCATAATTGAGGAGCCTTACCAACAAGATCGTTTAGCTACAGCTGAACTTTCATCAGATGTTGAAAAGCTTTCCTTGAATCAATTGGTTCAAAGGATCTGGACTGCGAATAAATGCGTTGGTTCAAAAGTAAATAAAGGATTAGGAAATCCTCCCATCAAACCTGAGAAAATTGGGGCAACGGGGAGTAGCGTAGTTTTTGCGCAAAATCATTTAATTACATCTACAGTAGGGGATGCATCATCCTTTGCAGCGATTTATGACAAGCAAGGACATTGCCGTGGTGTGGTACGACTAAACTCCAAATCACATAATTTAACTCATAATACTGAAGAAGAAGCTAGAAGTGTAGCAGCAGGAGGCAGTGTAGAGGAGTGGTTTGGTTCTAAACGTCTAAATTTAAATCTTGAAGTCTCTCGCTCCTTCGGTGACACAACGGCTAAGCAAAAGGGTAGCATTGATGATCCTCAAATGGATGTAATTTCTCTTGAAGAGCTAGCAAAACAAAGTAATGTATCAACAGAAGAAATAGGTGAAATAAAATGCTTTACTGGCAGTGATGGCTTAACAGATGGAGCATCTTCTGCTACTAAAGAAAGCCATGAAGCATTTATGAAAGAAATCCTTGACTCATTACAGCCAAACACATCAAATGCAGATATAGCCAATCACCTAGTAACCCAGGCTATAGCAAAAGTAAAAAAGGCTGATAATACCAGTCTTGCTCTTCATTCTATTCAAATTGCTTACGATCCCGAGACAAAAGCGATCACAAGCAAAACTAAGCCTTTTATCATAACTGTTGCTGACGGTCATGGAGACAAAAGCGAGTCATTAGCTGCTGAAGTGGCGAGTGGCTTGGTTTATGAAGTTTCGCATCAATGTGGATTAACTGAGTCTAAATATAAAGGTCAAGAATTCAGTGTGAAAAATAAGTCAAGCGATTATTATCGAGATAATGTCGATTATGCGTCTGATATCGTAGCCTCCCTAAAAGAGGCAACTGCCCAATATGAAAGTGAATTGTCTGGCTCAAAGAAAAATGAGGGAGTACGGTCGATCCTCGATCAATTGCAAGCGACATTGAATGATACACAAAAGAACGATCAGGAGAAAGTAATTAAATATTATCAAATACTGGACCAACAATCCGCCTCTCAGACTGAAAATAATATGAAGATCATCGAAAACAATACCCACCCCTCTACAACAACATTCCTTAAACGAATAGCTGCAATCGCATCTCTGGTGATAGGGCTTATCCCAGGATTGATAGCACTCCCAGTCATAGCAGCGCTAAAAAATAAGCGTCCAATGGATTTGATCAGAAGCTCTGAAGAAACGTTTAAAACAAGATTGCTAGAAACCAAATCCAAATATAACGAAACAAATGCTGATAAAATCCCAGATGTACCTGCGCCAAGCAAACATCAACCGCAATAAAAAACAAGCAAATGTAGCCTGGGTGAAACAAAGTGAAACCCGGATTTCAGTCCTATGGACTTTCACCCAGGCTACATTTGCTAAAACATCCTTGTGATATAGTTCAAAAAATGACACTATACCGCTGTCGATTTCGTGTTGTAATGTTGATTATTTTCGCGAAGCTTTAATATGGGCTCTTTAGTAGCACGACTTGAGCGCAACAAGCTTCTTTCAAAAACGATGGAATCGAGTTTTACCTAAATTGATACTGGATATACAGACTAAATTATTGAAGTCTTACTCGTAACACGCTTTTATTTGCATACTAGACAAGAGGTGTATAAGGGAATGGATAGCTTATTCTGGTCTGAGCCAGACAGAGAATGAAACTGGCAACCTAGCATGTCGCATATTATTGTTGGGAGTAATGGTGTTGAATAAGAAAGTTGACATGAATTTATATTATATTAACTTTATAACAGCCACCTCTGTTTTTGCATATGCTGTTTTATATTCATCACTCTCTTTATATTTTACAGAAATAGCAGGTTTTTCCAAACAACAGTCGAATTGTCTTGTCGGGATATTCATCTCATTTAATTTTCTTTTGCATCTATTTGCGGGTTATATTGGAGGAAAATTAATAAGCAATATAAATTTATTGGGTATTTCTTTAGTTTCGCTTTTTGTAGGAAGTCTATCCCTTGTTTGCTTAAAAATGGAATATATGTATGTAGGATTGAGCCTCTTTTTAATTGGTTGTGGTTTTGGGGTAACATGTTTAAATTGTCTGCTTACAGATCAATTTGAAGAAAAATCCTCAGAACAGCGAGAAAAAGCATTTTTTATTAACTATTCTATATTAAATGTTGGATTTTTTCTGGGTTTTTTAGTGAGCGGATATTTTTATTCGATCAATAATTACAGGATGCTCTTCCTTGTTAATCTGATTTTTAGTGCTATTTCTTTATGTTTCTTTTTTCTGCTGCAGAAATACGTAAAGTCATCAAGTAATAAGGCGCCAATCATGCGCTTTACAAAATTTTCTCAAAGTATGAGCATAATATTGCTTATCGGATTATTGTTCTTAAGTATGCTCTCTGGATTTTACTTCGTAAACGTTACTAATCAATTGATATTGATCATAACCATATCATCAATAATGTACATTATTAACCAGGCAAATAAAGATAAAATGAATGAGAAAAAAATATATGTATTTTTAATACTCATGTTCTCTGCAATCTTATTTTGGACGTTATATTTTATCGGACCTATAGGTTTTGTTTTCTTTTTGAAAAATAATGTATGTCATACCATTTTTGGTCATCAGATTTCACCACAATGGTTTATGAACCTAGAGAGTTTTCTGGTCATTATAGGCGCTCCGATACTACCACATTTTTTTCAACTATTAAGAAAAAAAGGAATCACACTCTCTATTGTAAAGAAATTTTCTTTTGCACTTTTAATGATTTCAGGGGCTTTTTTTGCATTATTTGCAGGAATCAAACATGCTGATTCAGCAGGTTTAGTAGGACTTGGATGGATCATTATATATTATATTTTACTGGTTTTAGGAGAATTACTAATAGCACCAGTAGGTTATGCCATGGTTGGGAAACTGGCTCCTTCTCACCTTCAAGGCATCATGATGGGAACTTGGCTCATGATTTGTGGAGTGGCAACGATATTTTCTCATCATATTTCTAATTCAATGAATTTTTCAGATACAAACAACCCATTAGTAACAAATAATAACTATTTGCTTGTTTTTTGCAAGCTTGGTGTTTATGCTACTTTCGCCGGAGTATGTTTGTTCTTCTTCGCCAAAAAAATTGATTTCTTCATGGGAAAAGATGAACAAAATTTAAACCATATGAGCATGGGAGTGAATCAATGACTAATAAACAGGTAAGTATACTTGAGCAACTTTCAATGACTTCTTCATTTGACGAAGAAAGAGCAAATGGATTGTGGCGTCAATTATTCAAAACTATAAATAAAAATTATCTGTCATGTGATGATCAAAATAATATAAGAATGCTTTTCTCCTCAACTAAGAAATTTACAGCAAATGTAGCCTGGGTGAAACGAAGTGAAGCCCGGGTTTCAGTCCTACGGACTTTCACCCAGGCTACGTCAGCTAGACTTGCTTGAAAGTGTACTTCAGCATATCTTTCTGCAATTAGGTAACACAATCTCTTTTGTATATTTTAATGCAACCTCTAAAGAATTTCCCATTTTCTGCTGCCAATTGCACGTTGTTTTGGCTAAATCGAGAATCTGATTTTACAAGATCGTCAGTTAACGCGATCAGTTTTTCTGTATCTTCAGTATTATGGTGATAAGAGATTGCTATGTTTTTAGCAACATATTGAATGATTGTATTTTCACAAAATCCATTATCGCATCGAAGCTCAGCCAAGAGAGTCTCACATAAATCATACAATTCTTTTAGCTCTATCATAACACTGGTTTTTTTAGATTTTGGTGAAAAAGAATTGGTTGTGGGAATTTGAAGAGAATAATAGACAGGATCAGCTTTTATCGCCAAAGGAGTAAAATAACTTGGGCCCATGATTGTAGGAAAAATTTCGTTTAATCCATAATATTCACGAAAAGATGTCTGGATCTGATAAAGGGGTAAAAGCTCTTCATTTATTAATGGAGCTAATCCTGGCGAATGACCACACATAATTTGGATGATATGTTTAAATGTATCGAATATATAAGGGTTAGGTTTAAAATTTTTTTTCTCAAGTAAATGAGAATAGGCCGTATTATAATATGTTGCATTGATTGGAAATAAAGCTCTTCTTGCATAGATTCGATGAAAATATTCCCTAAGATTGTACCATTTGGGGTTATTTTTAATATGAGTAACCCATGCTTCAGAAAAATACATAATAGTGGAGCACCATGCATGGTGAACAAGAGGACTTTTTAATATCTGCTTAAATAGATTATTGTGGTCGTATATAGACATAGGACGTTTGGCTTTGATTTCGAGCGCTCGATTTAATCGAGCGAATTTGGTTTGACAATTAATACTGGGCAGTAAAAAGCATGATCTTCCACCTGACATAGCGTTTAAAATACCGTTAGGGGCATAATTAATGCTTTGATCTAGGTCTAATACGTGATTGTAACTAAAAAAATCTCCTGGAGACTTAAGTGCAAATGGTAAAACCATACTTTTTTCGGGTAAGTCTATATATAATTCAATTTTCTTGTTGAGAATCATTGCAATGGGTGAGTTGTCTCTCCCATATCCTAAATCTCTTAAAATGTGCTGGGGGACACTAGGATCATTTAAGCGAAGATAGTCACCATTGCCTAAGGGTAAGAATTGACTTATTTGGTCTCCAATTAAGTCCCCATAAGGGAAAGAAACGACATACAAAGGACATGAATCATCTGGTTTAATGCTTTCCACGATGTCAAAAAACTCAATATTAATTCTACGAATTTGTTCTTTTATCCCGTCCCAAGATATTTTAGTAAATGAAACTTCTGTACTCACGCACCATCTCCTTACAAATCGGATGTTATGCCCACATGGGCGCAACATCCTGCGAACAAATCTCAGGTAATCGTGGTCGCATTGGGGGCCAAAACTAAAAATATCATATGAAAAAAATCATCTTATTTTAAGGCATAAATTTATAAATGTAATATATTAATAAATGATGTTTTAATCCTCATGTAGTAAATATCTGTGGCTGTGAAAACCATACGTTTGGTTTGAAAGCACGGGTATTACAGAAGAATTGGCAATGGAGTTTTAACATGGGATGTATCGTAAAATTTAGTGAGTCGTTAATTCAGTTTGAATTTAATAGCCATGGAAACAGGCAAAAAATGTTAATAGATATGTTGTTAAGGTATGGTGAGTTTGATATGAATTCTTTAGCAGCAACCATTGGTATCTCTGTCGCTAAATTACACGATATTTATGATGGTAAATATTTTCTAGACGGTGAAGAATCCCATGATTTAGCTCAAGTGTTTTTGATATTCTTTGGCCAACAATTCTTCAAAAAATTTACCTTGGTTCGAAATTTCTTTTGATTAAGATATATTGACTTTGGACTTCGGCATGCGATCCGTTAATTTGATATATCTGAAAAGAACCACCACGCGCTTTACACCATTACAATCTCTGGCAAATTGAATCACTTTGGCGGCTTGTTTTGGATACACATCTCCCATCAGATAGACAATCCCTTGGGCGGTGACGACTTTAAAGGGATGAGGATCAATGCTGGCGTCTGCAAAGATATTGCTGCGAATTTTTGTGGTGATCCAATTATCTTGTAATGCATTTCCCTCTACTTTGCCGATGGCCAATTCATTATAGATGTGTCTGTACCCTTTCACTTGTGAGACTCTTTTAAAAGCTTCCTCACGATATGCGGCCGTCGGGACATAACCTGCCAGCAAAATATCTCTGCTGGCTTCGGCGATGTCAATCGAGCAATCATGACCTTTGAAAACTTTGTCTTTATATAGAGCACGGCTGGCTGCAGCAGATAATTGAAACTCATTGATTTGCTTATAGATATTATGGCGGTCATAAACCAAACTAGCCCCAGTCCAGACATCTGTGATACAACCGGTCAGGAGAGCAGAACCAACCATAAGCCCCAAAATAATGCATCCGTGCTTTATCATGTTTAGACGATATACTGAAAGATTTTAACAACCTTATTCACACCCTTGACCTGTCTTGCCACATTCACGGCTAAATTGGCTTGTTCATGGCTAACAATACCCATCAAATAAACCACGCCATTTTCAGTAACAATGCGGATGGAACCAGACTCCAAGCCTTTTTTAGTCAGCATTTGACTACGCACTTGCCCGGTAATCCATGCGTCTTTACTGCGCTGGCTCAAAGGAATGGGATAGCTCACCGTGACTTCATCATAGACTCGGCGCACATTAGGAGTCTGATGAGCAAGCTTTTCCGCAAGCACTCGCAATGAGGCAGCGGGTGTTTGTCCTATCAAAAGAACAACCTGATTATAGCTTGTGACCAAGATCCGAGAATCACGAAACCGTGGATCTGTCACAATCGCTTTGTGTAATAAGTAAAATATACGCGCATCTCGCTCCATCATGGTCACACTGCGTCTGTCATAAACCGCAGCACCTCCTGCTGCACCTACAACAACAACAGCAGCACAACTGGTTAATAATGCGCCCAATAGCAAATAAAGAATTGCTTTTATTTTCATGTTCACCCCAACATTTGACCAAATAATGACTGATCAATCAAATCACAAAAACAATGTAAAATGAATAAGTGCATTTCACTGATTTGTGCCGATGTATCTCCAGGAACTCGCAATTCAATGTCTTCAGGTCCCAGATGGTTCTGAAGAACACCCCCATCACGCCCATTAAGAAGAATGGTATCCATCCCTCGATCATGAGCAGCATGTACCGCCTGCAATACATTATTAGAATTGCCAGACGTGGTCAGCGCGAGTAACACATCACCCTCTTGTCCAATAGCCTGAATTTGACGGGCAAACATTTGATCATGGTGTCCATCATTGCTGACTGCAGTTAATACACCAAGATCGGTGGTTAGTGCAATCACCGGCAAAGGAGGGCGCTCCACTTCAAAGTGATTCAGCATCGCAGACGTAAAATGTAGGCAATTCGCAGCAGACCCCCCATTGCCACACAAAAAGATCCTGCCATCCTTTAATAAACAACTCACCAATCGACTAGCTACTTTGGCAATGAGATCGGAAAGCGTATCCGCAGCAGCTATTTTTGATTCAATACTGACACCAAATAGATGTCTAACCCTGTCTTCCATTTGTGTCATCTCTTACCTCTTTTTTTGCAATTTTCAAAAAGCCGCCTACAAATACGATGTGGCATAGTCACTTCCCAATAACCCAGGAAACGTCATCCCGAATGCAATCAGGGATCTCCTGATATACGCACTCTGCCACCCGTTAGGAGATCCCTGATTTCATTCGGGATGACGTGTTTTCCCGGACGTGTTTCGTCGGACTTATTGAGGTGCTACGTCGCTTAAACTAACCCTCTGATCCAAATGCATTTTTTATCCATGAGATTTGAGGTGGTATGCCCTCTAAACTCAACACATCAAAACGGACCATTTCTTTATCGTATAATTGTTTAACGACCAAATAAAGCGAAGCCGTCTTGAGTATTTTTTGTCTTTTGGCATAGCTCACACTCGCTAAGGCCCCACCAAAATCACGGCCAGATCGTGCGCGAACTTCAACAAAAACCAAAGTAGAACCATCACGCATGATCAAATCAATTTCACCCATTTTACATCGATAATTGCTTTCTACCCATTTCAATCCTTGCGCAGTTAAATACGCTCGCGCTTCTTCTTCCCGATGCAATCCTATTTTTAATGACATGATGGATGTGCAACCCTTCTTAATGACTGATTAACTGATCTATCATTTGTTTTAAGGTATCATCATTCTCATAATGAATGATCAAAGTGCCTTTCCCTGCTTTTCCTGCTTTGAGTTTTACTTTTGTCTTTAATTGGGCCGCTAAGGTTTGTAGGGCTTTCTCAAACTTCACAGGCATGTCTTTCTTTATTTTGGGCAAACTATGCACACCTGCTTTCACTCTGGCAACTAGCGCCTCTGTTTCTCGCACGGATAAATGCTTTGCAACAACTAAGTTAGCCACTTCAGATTGCTGAGTTTCATCCAGCATCAAAAGCGCACGCGCATGCCCCATGTCTAAGTCACCATGCTCAAGCATCCGTCTGACATTGATATTTAAATTCAACAAGCGTAAATAGTTACTCACTGCTGCTCGTGACTTACTCAATAGTTCTGCAATTTGTTGGTGAGTCAGTGCAAATTCTGTGGTTAATCGATGCATCGCTCGTGCTTGATCCATGGCATTTAAATCTTCCCGTTGTAAATTTTCAACCAATGCCATAGCCATGGCTGTTTCATCATCTACCTGACGAAGAACAACAGGCACCTCTTTTACTCCAGCCAATTGACAGGCTCGCCAACGTCTTTCTCCAGCGATGATTTCATAACGACCATTGGTGATTTCTCGAACCACTAAAGGTTGTAATAAGCCTTGTTTTTTGATGGACTCGGCCAACTCAGCTAGTGCACCCTCGTCCATGTCTCCACGAGGCTGGTATTTGCCCGGCTGGAGAATATCTATGGCTAGAGACAATTGGGCCATTTTAGTCTCTTCAGAAATCACCGGCGAACCGCTTTCTGGATGACTTAACAGTGCAGAAAGATTACGGCCTAAGCCACCACGTTTTATCACCATAGATTACCTCTCATTGCTTAAGAAACAGGCGCGCTTTGCCTACTCATCACTTCTGAAGCTAAAACCATATAAGCAGCCGCACCTGGAGATGATTTATCATATTGCATAGCGGGCATCCCATGGCTTGGCGCCTCTGCTAAACGGACATTTCTCGGTACCACTGTCCGATAAACTTTGTTTTTAAAGTGCTCTAATAATTGTTTAGACACATCCATACACAAGCGATTCCGTGCATCAAACATAGTGCGAAGCACACCTTCAATTTGTAAGCGCGGATTCACTGAGCTTTGTACTTGCTCTATCGTTGACATCAGTGCTGCCAAACCTTCTAGGGCATAATATTCACATTGCATAGGGATAAGAACTGAATCTGCGGCAACCAAGGCATTGATGGTTAACGTGTTGAGAGCCGGAGGGCAATCAATCAGAATATAGTGATAACTGCTTTGCAATGGCTGAAGGGCCTTAAATAAAAAGGTTTCGCGGTGATTTTGCTCCATTAAACTCACCTCAGCCACTGTCAAATCACTATTGGCCGGGATCAAATCAAATCCATAATTGGTTAATAAGCAAGCTTGCTCGGCCAAACAATCCCGCAACAAGACATCATTGCTGGTATGAACCAGCGTGTTTTTATCAACCCCACTCCCCATCGTTGCATTTCCTTGTGGATCAAGATCGACCAACAAGACACGTAAGTGATTTGCTGCTAAAGATGCTGACAAATTAATCGCAGTTGTGGTCTTACCAACACCACCTTTTTGATTGGTAATGGCAATGATTTTCGCCATAGTTATTCCTTATTTTCAACAATCACACAACATCGCATACCCAGAATACCTGGCACATGATAAGTCTTCACTTGAAAGGGCTGAGTTATCTTTAGGAGCTCTTTATCCACTTGTGGTCCTTTCATGGCCAACCAAATTCCGTCAGGTGCTATGACATGCTTTGTCCAAGCCATCATTTGTTCGATATCGCTAAAAGCCCGACTGATTACTGTATCAAATGAAGACTCTGCACGATAGTCTTCCACTCGCGCTTTTACGATATCGACATTGGTTAATGACAGCACGCGCTTCACTTCCTGTAAAAAACGAATTTTTTTCCCATTACTATCTAGCAATACCACTTGTAACTCAGGACGCGCTATGGCTAAAGGAATGCCAGGTAAGCCTGCTCCTGTTCCGACATCCAGCAAGTATTGTCCCTTCACCCAGGGTAAAATCGCAAAACTATCGAGAAGATGTCTTGTGACCATGTCCTCTTTAGCACGCACTGCTGTTAAATTATAAGCGCGATTCCATTTAGATAATAGATTTAAATAACAGAGTAAGGCTTCTGTGGGAGCAGATTGCCCAAGCACTTCTAGCCCTTGGTTCAAAAGACAAGTCAACTGTTCATCTGAAGAACTCATGCCAACAACCGCTGCTTTTTCAAATGAACCAATAACAAAGATAAAGCAGCAGGGGTTACACCAGAAATGCGACCCGCTTGAGCAATAGTAAGCGGTTTTACCAAAGTGAGTTTTTGGATCACTTCACTCGATAAACCAATCACTTGTTGATAATCTAATCCTTCTGGAATGCGGGTATTTTCATGTTTTTTCATCCGCAAAATATCTGATTGTTGACGCTCAATGTAGCCCTGGTACTTACTTTGTATTTCCACTTGTAGGGCAACTGCCTCTGTCAAAAGAGGTAATGACAACTCATCAATCATTTGCAAATGCTGATAAGAGATCTCTGGTCGTTTTAACAAATCAACCGCTCGACAATCATGCACCAATGGTGCTTCTAAAACTGTTGATAGCTGCTCATTATGACCGACTCGAACCCATGTATCTAAGAGAAGACGGTGCGTTTTATCTATGGCATCACGCTTTTCACAGAATGCCCGCCAACGCGCTTCACCAACAAGACCGAGCGTGTGCCCTTTTTCAGTTAAGCGAAGATCAGCATTATCTTCACGCAGCAACAAGCGATACTCAGCCCGCGATGTAAACATTCGATAAGGCTCTTGTGTGCCACACGTGATCAAATCATCGATTAACACGCCCATGTAAGCTTCATCTCGCCGCGGGCTCCATAAGGGTTCTTCTTTCACCCAAAGAGACGCATTCATACCTGCAATCAACCCTTGGGCCCCGGCTTCTTCATAACCTGTGGTACCATTGATTTGACCTGCAAAAAACAAATTAGCAAATGGTTTGGTCTGCAAAAAGGGCGTTAAGGCACGAGGGTCGAAATAATCATATTCTATGGCATAACCTGGGCGCGTGATATGGGCTTGTTCAAACCCTTTAATCGTGCGTACAAACTTGACTTGTACCTCAAAAGGCAGGCTCGTTGAAATCCCATTGGGATAGATTTCGTCAGTCGTCAAGCCTTCTGGTTCAACAAAAATTTGATGTGAGGACTTGTCAGCAAATCGCACGACCTTATCTTCAATCGATGGACAATAACGAGGGCCAACCCCCTCAATTACCCCAGCATACATGGGTGATTGGTGAAGATTTTCGCGAATGATGTCATGGGTTTGTGCCGTGGTATGAGTGATGTGGCAAGCCACTTGTTGTGGATGATGAGACACATCGCCTAAATAAGAAAAGACGGGTAATGGCTCATCTCCCGGCTGGATCGTCATTTGACGATAATCCAATGTACGGCCATCAATCCGAGGTGGTGTTCCCGTTTTTAACCGACCCACCGGCAGGTTTAATTCGCGCAAACGCTCTGCCAAGGCAATGGCTGGCGGATCACCCGCCCGTCCCCCAGCATATTGATTCATTCCAACATGAATTTTGCCACCCAGAAAAGTTCCTACAGTCAACACCACCGAACGAGCCCGTAGAGTCAACCCCATTTGGGTGCGCACCCCAACCACTTGATCTCCTGAGATCAAAATATCATCGACTGCTTGTTGAAATAACGTCAGATTTTCTTGGGATTGGAGTATTTGGCGAATAGCTTGTCGATAAAGTACCCGATCCGCTTGCGCCCTGGTTGCACGAACAGCTGGACCCTTAGACGCATTTAATATGCGAAATTGAATACCAGCCCTATCTGCAGCAATCGCCATGGCGCCGTCAAGGGCATCAATTTCCTTAACCAAATGTCCTTTGCCTATTCCCCCAATGGCCGGATTACAAGACATTTGTCCAAGCAAATCCATGTTATGGGTCAAGAGTAAAGTCACAGAGCCCATCCGTGCAGCTGCAAGCGCTGCTTCCGTACCAGCATGGCCCCCACCAATAACAATCACATCATAGTGTTTTTCTAGATTCATAATGAAT
>DAHWEW010000029.1:0-12576 GCA_027326225.1 Legionellaceae bacterium | reverse complement strand
AAGCGGTTGACGACAGATGATGTTGAACCACTGATTGAAGTGTTCAACTATTCATTAAGTCGCCTGAATAGCATGGGAAATGTGCGCCCAAGCAAAGACATTGCTTTGGGATTGAAAATTACTGAGTATAGCTTGTATAAAATTCACAATATCTTAGAAAACCCGAATTATTCTTTAGAAGCTGAACAGCATTCACTCAAACCTTAATCAAGGTTCACACAGGTCAGCAATATCTACTGACCTGTGTTATAATTCTACGAAGATCATCTTAATTTACCCATGACGGTATTAGAATATACTTTATGAAAAATGAATTAACAGATCAACAAATTGCTGCAATCTTAAAAGTTCTAGATGAGGCTATTGAACAAGGACCTTGGGATGCATCAAACTTTCTCAAAGTGATTGGTAAAAACTTACGTGAAGCGCGTGATCAATTTTCTAATCAATCTAATGTATTAGAACAAGTAAAATCAAAAATTGAAATGCATCTTGCCAAACAACTTGCTTCTCAAAAAAGCAATAAACGCGAAATATTCGTTTCTCTCTATTCTGCTCATGGAACAGATCTACAATCTTGGGAGCGGATTATTATAAATTTACCGAAACAAATGATCTCTCGCCCAATTTATGATAACGAAGAGGATGTGAAAGCACTCATCAAAACGAAAGAAAACAAAATGAATGAAGCTTATGTTTCAATGTATGTGGGTCAACATGATGTTTTATTGCTATCAGAAGATAAAACTCCAGTGGATAAATTAGGTAAACCGCTTCTCACCTTGAAAGATAAATCGCTCTGCTTGGATAATATTAATCATTTCGTGCATCAATCAGGCATTTACTATTACGATCAAGGACGATTAGTCAAAAATGAAAAATAACAATCCATAAGTTTATCGCAAATTCCGTTTTAATAGGTATATACTTTATATATGTAAACTTCTTTTTGAATGGACTGAATGGCGCAGCAACCCCAACAACCATCTGGCGATAATTCAATGGCACCGGTATGGATTACGGTCTTGGTTTTCCTTGTGCTTTATATTATTTGGTACGCAGGGCATCAACATATTGTCAGAATCGTATTTTTCCTGAATATCTTACAAGCAAAATTCGTCAGTATTTTTATAGGGGGATCGTATCTTTCTAGCGAAGTGTACTTAATGGAAACATTAGATCCCGTCACGGTTAATTGGGAGCAGATGGTTTTGCTGACTCGTCTTGTTGGTAATTATTCTAGATACCCTTTTGTTGGGACTTTAATTATCTTGGCAGGGATTCTTTATAAATCAGATGTGACTTTAAAATTTCGTAAGGCACATGATATGCGTTCTTTACGTGCTCAGGAGCAGTATAACTGGCCGGCCATTATGCCCGTCATTAAACAAGATTTGGTGAGTGAAGATATTAATAAAGGGCCATGGGCTATGGCACTGACGCCAATGGAATTTGCCCGTAAATACCATTTACTTAAAAAAGAAGATATTTTGTTAGATAACCCCACTCCGGGACAAGAGATGACGGCAGGTATTCGCCGCGGTGATGCCAAACGGGTGTTTACCTTACAGCTAGGGCCTTACTGGAGCGGATTTGAACATTGTTCTCCTCAAGCACGTGCTTTAGCTGCGGTGTTTATCGCGCGTATCAATCGCGACAGAGGTGCGTCTAGTCACATACTAGAAACTTTAGACAAAGGCTGTTCTGTAGGTAAACCTGATTTTAGTGTTGCAATCCCAGTCCTTAAGAAATACCAAGATTCAGATATCGTTCAGGAAATCGCTTCTAAACATGCTTACATGTTGACAGTGATGGCATCATTACTCCAGGCTTCAAGAGATGATGGTGTTGTGCCCAGTTCGGAATTTTTATGGCTTAAACCCATTGATAGGCGTTTATGGTATATGCTCAATTGTGTGGGGAGACAAACGCCTTTTGCTGAAGTAGGAGGCCCATTTGCTCATTGGCGCGCTGAAACCGTCATGGGACGGCGATCCTTGGTACCGATGATTGATGAAGCCATCAAAGCTTTAGAGATTGCTATCAAAGAAGTTAAGTTATCTCCAAAAGAATTGCAGGAGTTAGAACCATGATGCGAGGTATTGATGCACGCAATGAAATCGATCCTACTCTCCTCCTGAGAGACACCAGAACATTTGGTCAGCGAATGAGCGATTTTTTTGCTGAGCCAATGAATGTTTCAATGATTATGCTTGCATTGGCAATCATTGGCTATGGTGTTTCTGAATTAGCATTGCTTACTTTGATCATCGGAGCGATTTGTTTCTTTTTTGCATATTCTCAGAAACAGACATTGCCTTTTAGATTGCCTAAAATTGCTCAGGTGAAAGATTTTAATGACTTAAAGCCTGGGATAAAGACACCTAACATCGCCCGAGGTATCGCATTTTTTGGAAATGATCTGAAAACAAATGAGGAATTGTGGTTTGCAAATGAAGATATGAGAACACATGTCCTTATTTTTGGTTCAACAGGTAGTGGTAAAACAGAAACCCTGGTTTCTATTGCGTTTAATGCACTTGTCCAAGGCAGTGGATTTATTTATGTGGATGGGAAGGGAGATAACTCTCTCTACGCGAAGGTATTTTCTATGGTACGTAGTATGGGCCGCGAAGATGATTTGTTGCTCATCAATTTCATGACAGGTGCACGCGATATTGTCGGTCCTCAAGAGAGACGTTTATCAAATACGCTGAATCCTTTCTGCCAAGGTTCTTCTAGCATGTTAACACAGTTGGTTGTGAGCTTAATGGGAGGAGCTAGCCAATCTTCTGACGGTGATATGTGGAAAGGAAGAGCGATAGCGTTTGTAGAAGCGCTCATGAGATTATTGGTCTATATGCGAGACGAAGGAGCCATTCTTTTAGATGCCAATACCATCCGGAATTATTTTGATTTGCAGCGCCTTGAAGCCATTGTGATTGATAAAGTATTTCCACGCGACGATCAAGAAAGTGTCAACATCGAATCGATCCCCAAATTAGTCACTGATCCTTTGCGTAATTATCTCGGCACTCTACCTGGCTATAATAAAGAAAAAAAAGGCAAGCAAGTCTCGCAAGTGTTAGAACAGCATGGGTTTATTACCATGCAACTCGTTCGAAGCTTTTCATCCTTGGCTGATACCTATGGTCATATCATTCGTGTGAATTTAGCCGAAGTGGATTTCAAAGATGTGGTGTTAAATCGTCGTATTTTAGTGGTGCTATTACCAGCCCTAGAAAAATCTCCAGATGAATTAGCGAATCTAGGTAAGGTCATTGTTTCTTCACTCAAGGCGATGATGGCAGCAGGGCTTGGTCAAGAGGTGGAGGGAGATTATCGAGATGTGATTGAGCGTAAACCTACGAATGCCCCAACTCCTTTTATTGCCATCCTTGATGAGTATGGCTACTATGCAGTCCAGGGATTTGCTGTTGTTCCCGCACAAGCACGTTCGCTTGGGTTTTCAGCGATTTTTGCTGGACAGGATTTACCGGCATTCCAAAAGTCATCCAAAGAAGAGGCTGCATCTATTGGTGCAAATACCAATATCAAAATTTGTATGAAACTAGAAGATCCGACAGAAACATGGGATTTCTTCACCAAAACGGCAGGTGAAGCTTATGTGACAAAGGTGGATTCATTCCAAACAAAAGAGAACAGTATTGCCAACAGTTATATGGATACCAAAAGTTCTTCATTCGAAAAACGTGCTCGCATCGACTTGCTTGACTTGAAAGAGCAAACTGAAGGAGAGGCGCATATTTTTTTCCGTTCGAAGATTGTCCGTGCACGGATGTTTTATGCGAATCCAAAGCCAGTTAAGAAGTTGAAATTAAATCAATTCCTGAAAGTAGAACCTCCACCAGATGATTATTTAGACAAATTACAAAAACAATTATTAGGGTTTAAAAGTGTTCTTGAAAAAGGTGATCTCAGTATTACCAAAGATGTGCAAAATGAAGAAATTACTTTAATCAGTAAAGTATTGCGTGAATCGGATATCAAAGAACCCATAGAAAGAGGTGTGGCAGCTTTACTTGCCTATCATAATTATAATGAACCAGAAGCGGTAGAGGAGCTGATTGAAGAAGTCGATGAAGGGGCGTTAACGATATTTTCTAAATTGCGATATCCATCCCATTTACCGAAATTGCTCGTGAAGGATGTGGAGCGATTTTCAGAAGCATTATTAGAGATTAATGCAACCCGTAACTTTATGATGAATATTGAAAGGTTGAGTGGGGAGAAAGACAAGTTGTCAGGGAATATCTCTAATGAGCTTATCAAGGATTTTCAAGTGGCAACCAGTTATCCTCCAGAAGAACGAGATTATATCAGTGCCACTGATTTATCGGAATTGGTTAAGTCTTTAACAGCTAAAATAATAAGTGAACGTGAGAAGGCAAAGAATAAACCAGAAACATCGTCGTAACGATTCTCAGAGAGCATTCAATAGGTGGTTAATAGTTGCTCATGCATTGTGTGACATCAGTTAAAATTTGCACCAACTTATCTTCATTTTTGGCTCGAGAGACTAAATATCAACAGGCCCTTATCTAAATTTTCATATACAGCTTGTGTCGGGTTAATTAGTATGTTTTTATTTCATAAGAATAACTGTTTCATCCATTTTTTTTGTGGTAAGGATTTGTGTTGAGAAGATTGTACCTTGGTCATTCCAATAAGTTCAAATGGCTTATCATGTTAGCAATGCTGTTTGCCTCAACTGGGTGCCAGAATTATAGTAAGGACGTACAACCACCCAAACTCCCTTATAAAGTCGTTGGTGCACATGATGCTACAGTGATGAAACAGCAAAAAAAATTCAATAAAGAAGGGGTTCGAGTGATCACTGAGGGTCAGGACTATATGATATCCATACCTTCTTTGTCCTTGTTTCCTAACGAGTCTCCACGTCTCACATGGGATTCATATGCTTTGTTGAATGCAGTGGCATGTTATTTAAAAGAATTTCGGAAGGTAGCTATTTACGTGACAGCGTATAGTAATAAATGTATATCAGCAAAGAGAGATCGATCACTTACTTTGGCAAGAGCAAAAGCGGTAGGCGATTATCTTTGGTCACAAGGGATTGATAGCAGGATTATCTTTACACAAGGCATGGGTAGTGATAAACCTATAGTCGCTTTTACTGAGGAAGGGGATGCATCGCCCAATTCAAGAATTGAGATCACCTTTCGCGATGTTGTTGCATAACTGGTTCGTTGATTTATGCCTTTTAAGAAATAGAACAAAAATGGAGATGGTGACAAAATGAGCCGAGAGGATTGGCGATTAATTAAGCTATCTAAACGCTTTTATGTCAATACATATCGAAAAACAGGGAGTGCTCTTTTGATCTCTTTGGCACTGAATGTCTGTTTTGGGGTTGTTATACATTATTTGTATTTTAGTCAACCCGAGCATACTTTTTTTGCAACGGATGGGGTAACCCCTCCTATTGAGCTTACACCGATGGATTCGCCAAACGATACGTCAGTTCCGTTGCTTGGAAGTGATGCTGTGAGTACGACGAATGTCATCAAAGTTATACCCCAATAATTGAGGATATTATGGCTGAAGATGCTTTGACCGCTGTGACACTAAGGAACAATTTTTACCGTGACGGCCAGCGCAAAATGATTCTTCTTTTGTTGATATCAATGGCTGCAAATTTTTTGCTGGCCTCTATGATTGTCTATATCATTTCGCATCCTCCTGCACCAAAATATTTTGCTACAAGCATTAATGGGAGAATCACACCATTGTTTCCATTGAATGAGCCTAATCAATCAGATTCGGCGGTATTACAATGGGCCAATCAGGCAGCAATTGCGGCATTTACTTACAATTTTGTGAATTACCGTACTGAGTTACAAGCTTCTTCAGGCTTCTTTACTTCTGACGGATGGGATCAGTTTCTGACCGCCTTAGAGCAATCTAATAACCTTGAAGCGGTCAAAGCGAAAAAGCTGATTGTATCAGCAGTGGCAACTAGGGCTCCTATTATTTTGCAAAAAGGGATTCTCAATGGTAGATATGCTTGGCGGGTGCAAATGCCTATATTAGTGACTTACCAAAGTGCCAGTGAGTTTTCACAACAAAATAATGTAGTGACTATGTTGATTACAAGGGTATCAACACTCAATTCACCTCGTGGGATTGGAATTGCTCAATTTGTAGTAGGGCCAGCAAGTGGTGGGGTTAGTTGATGAATAATAATAAGCAAAATGGTATGCGATGTTTGACAAGACCTTTCATGTCTTTGTTCTTACTCAATAAAAGAATCGACCCTCTTCACGGATCTGAAAGATGTTTAGAGGCATCAAGTTCTACATGGAGACAGCACAATTTATCGTTCATCACACGGATGGTGGCGATGATTGGTCTTACTGTCTTCTCAGGTGTGGCTTTTTCACAAGATACTTCTGCACAGCAAGCACTTGAACAATTACGTATGTTACAGGAACGGATGGCCCCTGCGCACCATGATCAGGGAGCGAAATCTTCGTCTGAAAAAACAGACCAAAAGAACAATGTAGCTCAGAGCCCCCCCCCTGAGCCACCACCAAGTGTTGGAGAACCGCCTATATTGTCAACGAGTGATAAACAAGTCGTGAATGAGTTGGCATTTGAAAGTGTCAAAGAGCAGTTGTTTCCTCTTACGCCAGAAGAGATTCTTAGAGTAAAACAAATGTATCATACCACTCAAGCGGCTGAATCATCTTCAGTAGGTACCCCACCTAAACCGACAGCGACTTCTCAATTTGTGAATTTGTCTCCTGGTTCTACGCCACCCGTTATTAGACTATCTCAAGGCTTCGTTTCTTCATTGGTTTTCTTGGATTCAACTGGTGCTCCTTGGCCTATCAGCGCCTACGATCTTGGTGATCCTGCAGCATTTAACATCCAATGGGATAAGACAAGCAATACTTTGATGATCCAAGCGAGTAAATTGTATACCTATGGTAACCTTGCTGTGAGGTTGCGTGGGCTGAATACACCTGTCATGCTCACTTTAATTCCAGGACAGAAGGCAGTAGATTATAGAGTTGATTTACGTGTACAAGGTTTCGGTCCTAACGCTAAAAGCATGCCTCTTGAAGAAGGGATACCCCCCACGGCAAGCGACATCCTTTTGCATGTGTTGGATGGTGTTCCTCCCCAGGGAAGTACTAGATTAACAGTAAGTGGTGGGGATGCTCGTGCTTGGTTGTTAAATGAAAAGATGTTTGTTAGGACAAATCTTACCATCTTATCACCTGGGTGGATTGAAAGCATGACCAGTGCGGATGGCACTCATGCTTATCAAATGCAAAAGTCGCCAGTATTACTGGTTTCCTGGCATGGTAAAGTCATGCAGCTCAAGGTAGAAGGGTTATAGCGAAATGGCAGGTAAAAAAGAAAATATAAAGGCGCTGTTTTCAAATACCCGTACAAGGGTAATCATCCTCTTCACAGTGGTAATGTTAGCTATTGCTGTGATAGTGGGCGTGTTCAAATATAGTTCCTTAACGAGTCCTAAGGCGGTTGCGAGTGCTCAGCTGGGGAATGCTCCTGGTTTGCAATCGGTGCCTGGTTCTAGTAATCCAACTGCTCAATATGCAGCGCTTCAAGAAACACAAAATGTACAACAAGCAGTTCAGGCTAGTAAAACGGGTTCAAGTGCTATCCCAACGATTATCCGTACTCAGTCTTTTGGACAAGGTGTTGAATCTGTAGGACCTCAAAATGGAGAAGGTGGGGCAGGATTTCAAACATTAGCGCGTGAAGAAGCAGGTGGCCCGCAACGAAGCTTGTGGTTGCAAACTTTGAAGAATGGTAATTGTAGTAAGACAAGTGTGACTACCGTCATTCAACAAGGCGCAACGATGAGTGACTTAAGAGCAGCCTGTAGTTGTGTCCAACTGAAAGATGATGGATATAAGTTAACAGATTTAGGAGGCACATGTACTTGCAAAGAATTGAAAGCATCAGGATTTAATGCAAGACAATTGAAAGATGCTGGATTTACAGCTGGCCGATTACGCATATGTGGCTTTGATGCTTGCGAGCTTCGTGGAGCTGGGTTTTCAGCTCAAGACATGAAAGATGGCGGATATTCTGATGGTGAATTAAAGGGAGCTGGGTTTCCTGAAAATGAAATAACGAGGGCTGGGGGATTACCGGAAGGGATCACTGCTGAAGATGTGCGTAAAGCGGGTTGCAAGGCTGATGCATTAAGCCAATTACGCTCTGCAGGAGTGAGTGCAGCAGCCATAGAGCGAATCAGCGGATGTAGTGCGTCTCAATTGAAAGCTGCAGGCTTTAGTGCAGCGGATTTGAAGAATGCAGGGTTCAGTGCTGCTCAATTGCTGAAAGCAGGGTTTACCCCTGAGGAGCTCCATAATGCAGGATATAGCGCAAGAGACTTATTGAATGCGGGACTGACACCTGCACAACTTGAAGCAGCCCATTATACTCCCGACCAAATAAAAGCTGCAGAAACAGAGTTGCCTCCAGGAATGACCGCGGAAAATGTGAAAGAGGCTGGTTGTTCTCTAGGTGCATTAAAAAGAGAAAGACTTGCAGGTGTTAGTGCGCAAATGATCCATCAAATTGCGGGGTGTGGTATCCGTGCGTTGAAAGAAGCAGGATTCTCTGATGGAGAGTTGGCCAATGCTGGATTTTCGCCAAACCAGATCAAAGCTTTGAGTCTGCCTTTGAGTGATAAGGAGATCAAGGCAGCAGGTTGTGATCCTACGAAGTTACATGCCCTTATGTTACAAGGGGTATCAGCAACACAGATTCATAATTTAAATGGATGTAATGCAACAGCTCTTAAACAAGCAGGTTTTGATGCGAAAGAATTATCAGATGCAGGATTTACTCCACAACAACTTCTTGCAGCAGGCTTTACTCCAGAAGAGTTAAAAGCAATAAAACCAAACATTCCAGATAGTGCGATACGGGCTGCTGGTTGCGATCCCACACAATTAAAAAAATTATTTTCAGAAGGGGTATCTGCTAAAAAGATTCATGAAATGAATGGGTGTTCTGCAGAAGCGCTTAAAGAAGCGGGGTTTAATGCAAAAGACCTGGCTGATGCGGGATTTACGCCAGCACAACTTTTAGCGGCAGGATTTACTCCCGAACAATTAACGGCTGCTGGTTTGAACCCTTCAGCCATTATTGCCGCGGGAAGGACTGCAAATTGTAGCGCTGAATCTTTGAAAGCCGCCCACGCATTAGGTGTATCTGCTGCGACCATCAAAGACACTTTAGGCTGTACTGCAAAAGAATTAAAAGATGCGGGTTATACAGCGGCTGAGCTAAAAGCTGCGGGCTTTACTGCGGCTGATCTGAAAGATGCTGGTTTTACCGCAGCACAACTAAAGGCTGCAGGATTTAATGCAAAAGAATTAAAAGCCGCAGGTTTTAATGCGGAACAACTTAAAGATGCGGGATTTACGGCTAATGAACTCAAAGATGCGGGATTTAATGCCGCAGAATTAAAAAATGCGGGATTCTCAGCTCAGCAATTGAAAGCAGCAGGATTTAGTGCTTCTCAACTGAAGGCCGCAGGGTTTAGTGCAGACGCGCTTCGTCAAGCAGGGTTTTCGGCAAAGAGCTTAAAGAATGCAGGTTTCTCAAAGGATCAATTGAAAAATGCTGGGTTTTCTGAGCAGCAATTGCAAGATGCAGGATTTAAACCCAGCGAGTCTTCTTTGGCTAGTTTGCAAAATGAGGTGCAACCTCAAATACCGGAACCCAAAATAATCATCCCTTCCATAGGTGGAGCAGAGCCCAGCCAAAAAAGTCAGGCAGCGATTCAAGCTGAAAATAGTCGACATTTGCAAGAGATTTTAGATAAACAACAAGCACAGATGGCGGAACAGCGTTATCAGCAAAGAATCCAACAAAAAGCTGCAACGATGTTGTCTTTGGCATCACAGTCTATACAAGACTGGAAATCTGTCAGTGCACAAGTTTATGTGGGAGGAACACCGCCTCAGAAAGGAGGAAAAGGGGTGGCCATGGAAGGGGAACAAGTAGTGGATGGACACGAACACGAAAGTACAACGTTTGGAACAGGTCCACAAAAGAATGCGATTATAAAAGCGGGAGATGTTCTTTTTGCAGTTTTAGATACCTCAGTAAATACTGACGAACCTGGTCCAATTTTAGCGACCATTGTTTCAGGCAAGCTGAATGGCTCAAAGCTGATTGGTAGTTTTACCCTTCCTGCCAATGCCGATAAAATGGTCATTAGCTTTAATACCTTGTCTGTCCCTGGAGCCGCTAAAACAGTGTCCATTAGCGCATATGCGATAGATCCCAATACGGCTCGTACAGCATTGGCAAGTAGAGCGAACAACCATTATCTATTGCGATATGGTTCTTTATTCGCCTCTACCTTCCTAGAGGGCTTTGGAAATGCATTTCAATCTGCGAATACGACAATCAGTATTGGTGGTACGGGAGCAGGAACGCCACAGAATACAACAATTACCAATGGCGTGGGTCGATCAGTGTTAGAAAATGCAGTCATAGGTTTGGCAACATTAGGTAAAACTTGGGGTCAGATTGCTCAGCAACAGTTTAGCACGCCCCCTACAGTAGAATTATTTTCTGGAGTTGGTTTAGGTATCTTGTTTACTCAGGACTTAATGACAATTTAATTGGAGAAGTGGGTAAGAAATGGCAGACAATGATGAATACAATGAAGAATATCAGTTCGCTGATCTGGATGCAGTAACGCCAGACAGTGAAGACCATCCTGGCGCATCAGAAGGTAACGCTCCTGAAGTGACGCCAGAATCACCCAGATCTTTTAAACAACCTAATGTGAAGCGAAATGCTATCATCGTGGTAGGTATTGTGATTGTCATTATGGTGCTGTACAAAATTATTGGTAGCATCTATTCAGAAAAGAAAGCAGAAACGAATGCGCCTATTGCCCCTATTCCTGTAACCCAGCAAACACCCGCCCCATCACCTGCCCCTACTCCGGTTCCTGTAGAAACACAGCCTACGCCTTCAGTCACTGAAACACAAAAGCCAGGATTAGATATCAAAGTAAACCAAAAACTTTCTACCTTGGAACTCACTCAACAAAATATGCGTTCGGAGGTATCTTCCGTGAATGATCAGATCACGGGTTTAAGTCAAAACGTGAATACGTTGGTTACTAAGATGTCAGAGCTAAACGGTGTGATTGCAAATCTGAGTGCTAAAGTTGAGGAGCAATCTCGGGAGTTAGAGAAGTTGACTATCCAGCGGACGGTTGCCAAGGTAATTCATCATCAACCAACAATGGCTCATCCTAGAATAAAGTATTTCATCCAAGCAGTTATTCCTGGTAGGGCGTGGTTAATTGCTTCAAATGGGACTACACTTACAGTAAGAGAGGGAACAATAATTGCCGGTTATGGCATAGTGAAACTGATTGATCCAAATCAGGGACGCGTATTGACTAGTTCTGGTCAAGTGATTAGGTTCAGTCAAGAAGATAGTTAAGGTGATGTATGGATCAAAGTTGCTCTAGTAACCCCGTAACTTGCTGGATATCAAATCAAGTAGACATATTGTCTAATATTGCAAGCAATATGGAGTCCGTTCAACGGATGATCTCAGGTGCCGCCTACTTGATTGGTTTGGCTTTTGCATTTAAAGCAATATATAGTTTAAAAAAATATTGTGAACAGCGGTCAATGATGTCTAACGAAACAAACATCAAAGATCCTCTCGCTCATTTACTTGTAGCTGGAATTCTCATTTATTTACCGACAGGTATTCAGATGATGTTGGTGACCACTTTTGGTCAACCTAATATCCTTGCTTATGCTCCCATCAGTAGCAATAACTCATCCCTGGATGTGTTATTTGGGCAAGATAGTGCTGTTGGTGCCTCACTTTCTATCATTATACAAACGATAGGTTTGATAGCATTTATTCGAGGTTGGGTTCTAGTGGCGCGTTCTGCATCACAAGGGCAACCACCTGGTGGAACAGGAAAAGGGTTGGTTCATGTATTTGGTGGCATATTAGCGATGAATATTGTAGGAACGATTCAAGTCATCAATAATACACTCTATGGTACGGCTACGTAAAACACATACCAGCATCAATATGATAGGACATCACTCATCCTGTGATGGATTGAAAGTAGATTGGGTATTGGCCTAACAAGGATTCATTAAAACATCACTTTATATCTAAATGAACCACCACTTTGTAGCATAGACCTTCATAATTTGCTAAAAATACAATTCTTTATGAGGATTTGAATGATGTGGGTTGAAAAACAATCCAATCATGGTTAAATTGTATGAAAGAATGATAAAAATAGGTTTTTTGTCTATAGCAAAAATAGAATTTGTCATAGACAAGCAAATAGAATGATAATAACTTTTATTAAAAGGGAGACAACGTGAATACAATGCTTAAAACAATTTATAATAACAAAGGCATAGCTTGGATTTCTTGCCTTGGATTAATGATGTTCTGGATTGATGTACAAGCAGCCCCTGGCTCGATTGGTAATATGGCATCATCGATAACCAGTTCATTTACAAGTCTCACTAAATT
>DAHWEW010000299.1:0-3059 GCA_027326225.1 Legionellaceae bacterium | reverse complement strand
GCTTGTCGATTAAAAAATATGACAGAAGAAGAGTATCTCATATTGTCAGCACAACGTAAAAAATTAATCAATCAGCACTCTTGCAAGGAGCGTCGAAAAAAAATAAGAGAAAGCAATGCCGAGTTAGCTGAGCACTATGCACAACTACATTCCGAGCATCAGTCTTTAGAAACAGCTTATCAAGAGTTACAAAAAAGACATCATGAATTACAAGAAAAATATGACAGTCTTTCTAGAGAAAAAATACATCCGGAAGTGAGATCATCAGATGAAGTAACGAGAACAAGTGCTTTGGGTGAAGATAGCTTTCCATGGACTGATGTAGATGATAGTGTACTTGAGGGTTATGACTGGGCAAGATTTTTTGCAGCTCCTAGAGCTTCTTCGAACAGCACGCAAACATCAGCTCATCAATCAATCGCAGATGGTTCAGAGTTAAAGAAGGACGTGCAGTCTTTCAGCATTTCTAGGTTTTCTAAATAGCAGAGGTTACGTATGAAAATACATAACTAAATACGGTAACGTTCACGTATTAGTCAAGCATGTTTTATGCTTAATGCCTGTTCTAAATAGTGAGCCCTCTTGTCTTTCTCGAGTAATTCTGGTATCAATCTCTCGCTATAAAAGGAAATCTAACGGAAAAAAGTAAGAACCTAGTTCATCATTTCAACCTAGGTTTTTACTTCTGAATCAAGAATAGTCCCTCGTACACTTAATGGAGAATAAATATGTCGAAGAATGTCTATGCGTCATCGCTTGCTTTGTGCTTAAGTATGGCCACTTCATCAGCATTTGCAGTAGAGTCCCTGTCATTACAAAAAACAACCATCCGTGAATTACGCCAAACTTTTCAGCTGGTATACCCGGGTTTTAGTCCCAGAGCAGCTACCCCTAAACAAGACACATTGCAATTTGTGAATGAACATACCGATGCAAATCACGTGACCCATGTTCGTATGCAACAACAATATCATGGTTTTCCTGTTTATGGCAGCCAAGTGATTTTGCACGCACCCTTTCCCTCTTCTAAGCTCTTGTCGCAACAAGAGGGTGTTAGCATGAATGGTCTTTTGTACCGAGGTCTTCAAGATGAATTAGGACAACCCGCACCCACTTTTGTTAGTCATGCAGCACGCGCATTAGCGCAATTCAAATTGCAATATCAAAATGTGACCATCAGCGATGAAGAAGTGACGCCTATCGTCTATATCGATAGCAATCATCATGCGTTATGGGCTTATAAAGTCAGTGTACTTGTTTCATATTCAGACAAAATTCCTGAACGTCCTACAGCAATTGTAGATGCGAATACCATGAAACCTTTATTGCGATGGAACGCCATCAAAACAATGAAGACTACGGTAAGTGGGCTTGGGTTTGGTGGAAATCCTAAGATTGGGGAGCATCAATATGGCAAAGATTTTCCAGCTTTACCCATCAGTCGAGATGAGGCTTCAAATCTTTGCTACATGGAAAATAAGGACGTTAAAGTAGTGGATATGGGGCATAGATATTCCGGTACTCAAAATACAATGCGTTTTGGCTGTAAAAAAAACGACGAACTACCATTTAATACCTATTGGACAGGATACAAAGGGGATGGGTACGATAAAAAAAATGGGGCTTACTCTCCTTCCAATGATGCTTTGTTTGCTGGGGTGGTGATTAAAAACATGTATAAGGAGTGGTTTGATCTGGAAGTATTACAGGAAAGTGGTAAACCCATGCGTTTGGTGATGCGAGTTCACTATGGTGAGGGGTATGAAAATGCGTATTGGGATGGTCAACAAATGACTTTTGGTGATGGTGAAGATATGTTATACCCTTTGGTATCTTTAGGCATTGGAGCCCATGAAATCAGTCATGGATTTACGGAACAGCATTCAAATCTAGAATATTACGGTCAGTCAGGTGGCATCAACGAATCTTTTTCAGATATGGCAGCTCAAGCAGCGGAGTATTATGCTCAAGGCAAAAATACTTGGGCCATAGGATCAGAAGTGATGAAAGAAGATAGCGGACTTGAAGCATTGCGCTTTATGGACAAACCAAGCCGAGACGGCAAATCAATTGATAGCGCAGATCAGTTTAATGATAATATGAATGTTCATTACTCAAGCGGAGTCTTTAACCGATTGTTTTATTTATTGTCAAATCTGCCTGATTGGGATGTAAAAAAAGCATTTCATGTGATGGTCAAAGCAAACATGGATTATTGGACACCCCTTTCTACTTTTGATGAGGCAAGTTGTGGCGTAATAGAAGCCACTCGAGATTTGGGCTTCTCGATTGATGACGTTCAACAAACATTAAAACAAGTCATGTTGCAATGTGTGTGATGGTTTGCACGGGTTGCGAGTTTAGCCAAACGCCCAGATTTAAGTAGACTTAAGACGTTTCTGAATCCTTAACAAACATAGCTTTTCTTCAGGTTCGAAAGGACTGGTGAGCATGTATGCTGCTTTTTTCGAAATGATAGCCTATGCTTTTTAATATAGGACCTTTGTCCAGGACATTTTTAGGAGCTGTCATGGACAAAGATAGAAGTAATGATTAGCTTTACATTTGGCGGTGTGTATGCAGCAAGCTGTTCGGTCTGTTTCCATAATGACCTATAATATCCACAAAGGGTTTGGATTGGGTAAGGTGCGTTTTCTACTTCCTGAAATGCGCGAAGCAATTGCTCTGTTAAACCCAGATTTTGTTTTTTTACAAGAGGTTCAAGGCGCTCATCTTCGGCGCGAAAAACGCATCCAAGCCTGGCCTGATACACCACAATTTGAATACATTGCCGAGAAAATTTGGCCTCATTACGTGTATGCTAAAAATGCAGTCTATCAATCTGGACATCACGGTAATGCCATATTAAGTAAATATCCTATCGAGCGGTTTGAAAATATCAATTTATCATCAATCCATCGAGCTTCCCGTGGTATTTTACATAGTCAATTGATCCTTGGGGAGGACCAAATCACCATTCATTTGTTATGTGTGCATTTGGGATTATTCAAGAATGAACGAGCAGAGCAATGTAAGGCGCTCATGACACGCATCAGCGA
>DAHWEW010000298.1:0-3061 GCA_027326225.1 Legionellaceae bacterium | reverse complement strand
ATGCCTCATAGGAACGCCTCTCAAATTGGAGTTTAAAGGGAGCGCTAACCCTTATAAAGATAAAAAAAATCAACTCACAGATCGACAAATAAAACGAAAAAGACGTCTGATGAAGCATGTTAAGAAATGAGATCTCATGAACGTGATTTACGTTTAATCAATGTGCTATAATAAAAATCAGTATGAGACTGGAGAACTGTGATGCCTGGTTCAATACCCGTTTTATCTGATCATGCTTATCAATCGACCTTGTTCGAGGCAGTGAATCCTAAATCTGATAAAACAGAAACTTTCTTATTTGTTGGCACTTGGAACATGCAAGATAAGTGTCATTCTAAGGCAAGCCATGCCACACAAGCCTTTGCAAATAATCCCTATGACGAGGATGAGTCGAAAGAGCATTTTGATATTCGCAAGCGCGAACAATTTAAAAAAATAGAACAAAATATTGCTAACGGCGGTGATGATATTGTTTTTCTACAAGAAATTGATTTTTTGATTCGCAAAGAGCATCAAGCGTTGAAAGCTGAGTTTGAAGCGATGTTAAAAAAACATGGATATCGTTTGACTTTGACCCCAAACTCTCCAAATCAACAATCTATGGCATTGATATTTAACAATAAGAAATTAAAACCAGTAGCTAGTCAAGGTGTATTTCCGGAACCTTCCAAGCAAAAATATCGTGGTTATGAAACCACGTTTACTCATCGTCAAACCGGACAAACCATTGTTGCGACGAATCTTCATTTGCTCTATGGCCGTGATTATAAAACGGAGATAGAAGATTATCAGCGGATGTTTGAGACATCAGCGAATCACCATGGTCGATTTTTAATCATGGGTGGTGATACGAATAATATTCAAAATGCGAATTTAAATACGGCTCTTGGTGATTGGCGCAAGGCTACTAATTTTTCAAGAGATCCAAACACGCAACAACTCACGACACAACATAATACTGATTCGACCAAACAAAAAGCATATGATCGATTTTTTGCTGTTCCACCACCGGGTTGTTTTTTAAGAGCAATACCTACAAAGCGTACAGAACAGGTCATCATCGATCAACAAGGGCATGCTCAATTTATGGGTGTTTCTGAACGTCGTTCTTCTACCTCAAGAGTGGGTGAGCGATGGAGGCGAGGCAAAGACATCATGAAGGAATTAGAACAAGTGTTTTTGACTGCAAGCAATAAGGATAAACCCGATTTGTTAAAAAAAATGCAAGAAGTCATTCAACTCAAAAAGCTAAATATTCAAACGTGTTTTACAGATATAAGCGTGCAACAGGCTTATCAAACCTTTCAACCGCTTCTTTCTCATCAGGGGTATTATCAGTTCTATATTGATAAAACCAATAGACCCTTCCAAACGGGGCGATTTCATCTCTTTACCGCACATGATCCTAAAAACCAGATAAAAGGGGATGCACTCAAGTCAGAAATTTTGGATGATTTTTTTACTAGAATAGATGATTGCGTCACAAAACCTCAGCTTGAAACGCTTTTGGCACTGTTTAAAAATGAAGAGGGGTACAAGACACTTGAAACGGGGCAAGGGTTTTTTACACGACTCTTTAACCTCAAAACAAGCTCTATCATAGCCCTTGAAAATAAGTACAAAGACAAAATGGACGAATTAGATGCGCTTGAAGCAGGCAATCAACCTGATATATAGCCATTTACAAAAGACTTGTTCCCAGCTACCATTTGATTAATGTTCATTAATCAAATGGTAGTCAGATGAATCGTGGTGGAAAAAGAGATGGGGCAGGGCGTCCTAAGGGGCGTAATACCTATGGAGAGGCAACAAAGCCCATTCGCATTCCCTTGTCGCGCATTGACGATGTGATGGCTTATTTGGCGCATAACCTTCAACCTATTGAGTGTCCTCTTTATTCCAGTTCCGTACGTGCGGGATTTCCATCTCCTGCGGATGACTACATTGAAGCAAAGCTTGATTTAAATACGCATTTGATAGCGCACCCAACGGCTACCTTTTTTGTGAAAGCATCAGGTGAGTCGATGAAAAATGCAGGCATTCAGTCAGGGGATATGCTCATTGTTGATAGAAGTTTGGAAGTGACTCATGGAAAAATTGTCATTGCGGCAGTGGATGGTGAGTTAACGGTCAAACGCATATCGTGTTTACATGGGCGGGTTCAATTATTGGCTGAAAACAGCGACTATCCGGCGATTGATATCACTGATTTCCAAGATTTAGTCATTTGGGGTGTCGTAACCTACGTGATTCATCAGGTGCGCTGATGTTTGCGCTCATTGATTGTAATAATTTTTATGCTTCTTGTGAGCGCTTATTTCGCCCTGATTTAAGAGATAAGCCTATTATTGTGCTTTCCAATAATGATGGTTGTGTCATTGCTCGTTCCAATGAAGCAAAAGCATTGGGTATTGGTATGGGAGAGCCTTATTTTAAAATCAAATCATTGTGTCAAGCAAAGCGCGTACAGGTATTTTCATCCAATTATATCTTGTATGGTGATCTCTCTTATCGTGTGATGCGTACCATTGAAAACAGTTGGGATCATGTAGAGATTTATTCAATTGATGAAGCATTTCTTGATTTAAGGCGCATGCCATTACATCAGCACAATAGCTTTTGTGATGAGTTACAACATCGTATTTTGAAAGAAACAGGCATACCCACGTCTGTTGGAATTGGTCAAACCAAAACATTGGCAAAGCTTGCCAATCATATTGCCAAAAAAATACTGAAAACAACCGTCTTTAACCTCAAGGATCAGACACAGTGGCTTCATCAAATAGAAGTGGGTGAAGTTTGGGGAGTTGGACATCAGTGGCAAAAAAAATTAGTACAAAAAGGGATTTATAGCGCGGCTGATTTGGCATTGAGTAATCCTAAAATCATTCGGGATCATTTCAATGTGGTACTGATGCGCACTGCTATGGAACTCAAAGGCCATATTTGTAATGGATTTCAGCCTCCTGAAAAAAAACAAAGTATCATCTCCTCGAGAAGCTTTGGCACTTTAGTGACAGATTATTCATGTCTCGCGAATGCCGTGAGTAGCCACTGTACT
>DAHWEW010000297.1:0-3080 GCA_027326225.1 Legionellaceae bacterium | reverse complement strand
TCTGGGGCTTGTTTGCAGGTATCATATTATTGCGCTGGTCTCTTTATCGGGCATTATTGGCGTTTGGTATCCTCCAAGCCATAACAAATGTGTTATTTGTACTCCTTGCATTGTTGGGAAAAAACATCACATTATTTGCTGTTGCTGTATCTTGTGATAACTTCGCAGCTGGTATGGGTTCAACGGCCCTAGTTGCTTTGTTTATGAGGCTTGTTGATCAACGCTACACTGCAACCCAATTCTCATTTTTTGTAGCGATAGCCACGTTACCTAGAATTTTATCTGGCCCATGTGCAGCTTTGATGCAGAGCTGGTTTGGCTGGGTTGGGTTATATGAATTATCCATACTCCTTGCTTTAGGATTTATACCCTTCTTAAGATTAATCCGTGAACAAACAAAAATGGACAGACGACAAAATTCGACATTATCCCCGGCTCTAGAAAAAATTTAATCATACGTCATCTCGAATAGAGTACTGTCTCCTGATCTCATCTTAGCTAGGCTTGCTTCCCCATAAATATCTCCCTAAATTTCCCCCCGTAACATTGGTTATGAGACAACTCGGGCTCCACCTTCGTAAACAGACTCTCAAGAAATATGTTATAATTAGAATGTAGATGTATACTATTTTGATTGATGTTTGAGGTATACAGCCTTCGTTGCAGCTTGAAATAGCGGGAGGTATGTTATGGATACGAATGAAGGCGGGGTTGATATCTTATATGTTGAAGATGATGAAGTTGATATTATGGCCACGAAAAAGGCTTTTAAAAAGGTCAACAATCTTCTAACCATTGAAATCGCATCAGATGGTGTGAATGCGTTGGATAAGTTGTATGGTACGAATGGTGAAAAGAAAATCACGCCTCCCAAAATGATCCTTTTAGATGTCAATATGCCTAAAATGAATGGCATTGAGTTTCTTAGAATATTACGAAGTGATGTTGAGTTTAACTCAGTAGCTATTTATTTATTGACAGTGTCTTATACATCGCAAGAAAAATTAGCCATTCATGATCTAAAAGTATCTGGTTGTATTGTAAAACCGTTAGAATATTCTGATGCGCTTAATATCTACTGGTCGTTGTTTAGCACTAATAATTAATTCTATGAGGGCATATGAATCATATTCGACTCCCATTGATTGTCTTTTTGCTGGCATTTATTTTACCCCATGCAATGGCAACAATTTGTTCTGATCCTAATCAGAGCTCATTACAGAAAGGAGAAGTTCCGCCCCCCTGGCAAGTCAACCCTTTTTCCGAGAATAAACCTCAGGGTGAAATCAATACTCGCTTTATTCGTGCCAATATTTTGGTTGCAGGGTTTGGTCGGGGAGTAATCTGTGTGTATCAAAATTCTATAGGATACTATTCGATATGGTGGCCCGTGAAAGTTAAAGTTCCAGCTAGAACAGATAACAATTGGATAGAAAGTCTTGGGGGTTTTGAATGCTCAAGTTCACTTGAAGAATGTGTTTTCTATCCAGCATCACAATGACGATTAAATCGAGATGATGATTCTGCAATATATGAAAGTGAAGTTAGCGATGAAATTAATTTTATGAGTAGAGATTCATTTGTTTCTCATGAAAGAGTTTTTCACAAGCAGCCACTACGTCCGGATCAAAAAGAATCCCTTGCAATTTATGTATCTCAGCTAGAGCTTTCTTAATTCCTAGTGCCGGACGGTAGGGCCGGTACGATGCCATAGCATCCACAGTATCGGCCACAGCCAAAATCTTAGTTTCAAGTCTAATTTGATCACCTTTCAGGCCTCTTGGATATCCGCTGCCATTTAATCGTTCGTGGTGTTCTAAAACAATGTCTGCAACTGGCCAAGGGAAATGGATCCCTTTTAAAATATCATAACCAGCTTGAACATGAGTTTTTATCAATTCAAATTCTAGATCAGTCAACTTGCTTGGTTTTGTAAGGATTTCAATTGGAATCCCAATTTTTCCTATATCGTGAACTTGGGCAGCAATTTCTAAACATTCAAGTTGTTCTTCGGGCAGTTTCAATTTTTTAGCAATTTCAACTGATAAATAAGCAACTGTACTTTGGTGTCCAGAGGTATAGGCATCTCTTTGCTCCATCGCTGTCGATATCGCTATGATTGTTTCATGAAAACCACGTCGAATATTTTCTGCGTAGTCCAAACGTTCTTGTGCAATGTTCATATTCTCTGTAACGTCCTCAACAACACCTGCACTACGATATAATTTATGATTTTTATCGTAAACTGGATACGAACGGGCATGAATCCAGCGTATCGAACCATCTGAACGAACAATACGGTAATTCGCCACATAGTACCCTGTTTTCAGCATTGTTTTATATAATTTCTGAACTTTACTTAGATCCTTAGGATGAATCATCGACATCCAAGAGGTTGGATGACTCAGAACCTCCTGAACCGATTTTTGCCAAATCGTTTCGTAGCCTGGACTGACATAGAGAAAATTACCGTTACTCAAATCAATGAGAAAAAAGACATCACGGATATGTTGTGTGAGTTGTTGGAACTTTTCTTCATTCTCTTCAAGTTGTGTGAGGATATTTTTTTGTATCGGTATATCATGAACAATACCCTTCAACCATCCATTGTCTATCACCAGAAGATTTATTTGTGCATAGAACGTGGTTTTATCCTTGCGCCTTATAGAACGTTCAACTATCGATTCATTCTTTATTTGCAATTGAGTGAGACGTAAGGAAAATAAATCGATTTCAGATTCAAGATAAGTATCAAGAATATGCATTTGAAGTAGCTCTTCATTAGAATATCCAGTAAGTTCACAAAATCGACGGTTTACTAATATGAAATATCCATCAGGATTAAGCACAAATATACCCACGGGTGATTGATCGAATAGAGCACGGTACTCTTTTAAACCAACTTTATATTTCATTTACTAGCCCTCATTGCGATTCTAGTAAAATCACACTCACTTAATATTTAGTATGGTCGATATTTCGTATAAGACAACAACACTGGGGTACTCTGGCACGGCTAGGTGGTGATGAATTTGCGTTAATATTGTCTTACCTTAAAGACCAAAATGGTGCTGTAAAAA
>DAHWEW010000296.1:0-3102 GCA_027326225.1 Legionellaceae bacterium | reverse complement strand
GACAAGCCACTCGAAATAAATTAAAAAAACAAGACAATTGGTCTTTGGAGGTACAGGCTGGGGCACAGCAAGCCATTTCTATGAATCAAAAACAATCCATGTTGCCCTACGCTGGCTTGTTCGTACGTTACAACTTGGGCTCTATTCCAAGCAGTGGCCATGTTGACAAGTCTTTGAATGATTATATGAATTGGAAAAATAAGCAAGTCAATGGTGTCCAGAAGCAATTGTCTGATCTCATGCTCTCAATTGCTGAATTAAAATCAACCGAGCATCAACAACTCAATTCTTTAACATTAAACGACCAAAAATATGCTGGTTTTAGCAAAAATCTCCACTCCATTCACTCAACCAAAGCAACTCATTTCAGTCAGCAAGTTGAGATCGATCGTCTTTTGGTAAATATTGAAATACAGTATGTAAAACGTATGATTGATCTGATTGATCAATTCAGTTAACAACATTTATCCATGACGAGTCTAGGGTCTGTTAATTGCTCTATAATGCCTACGTGACGCGGCTTGTCCACATCATCCAGTAGAACTATGGATACCCGCGAATAAATCATGGGGACGGTACGTAGGGATCATAGAGGATTTGAAAAAATGAATCGTCAACACATCCCATTCAAAATGATCGGATTTCTTCAATTTCATCTGCAGTTAACAGCATATCAAATCTTTTGAGATACTCTGGACGGAAATTGATATAGATGAGTCTAGCAATTTCACCCAAAACCTCGCTCCTACCTTTAGGGTTTAGATCAAAATCGGCACGTGTGAGTGCGGGCCCCACTCCCTTAACGATATAATCTGCTCCCAATACGAGCTGCACATCTCGCTGTTGACGAAGAATATAAGGTTGATTTGAATAGACAGCGACGTACAAAGGTTTGTCTTTTATGACAAATCTTGAATGAGAATCAATAGCGTTTTTCAAACCGAAAGCGGTGTCTCGTGTTTTGACACGCTCTTTTATCTGGTTGCTCGTATTGGTATTTATCGCTTGATAGGATAATTCAGAAAAACGATCATTCTCATCTATTAAAGAATCAAGGCTTTCCTGCATCAACAAATTAACCATACACATTTCAGTTTGTTCTAGGTTTAGCGCCTGAAGCTTTTGTTTACTAACTTGCTCTCCATCACAAACAAAAGTTCCAAGAATGCGATTTGAGCCTAAACCAAAAATCAAATGCTCCCTTGGCACATATCCTGCTCTCAGATCTTCTTTTAACGATTCAATACGAGCAAGAAGATCCTCTTCTGAAGTTCCTAACATCACCGAAACATCAGGAGGGTGAGTCAAAACATAATCATGAGCCGATTCAATAAAGCCCATTTGTTTAAAGAGTGTAAAATAGTCTATATTGGCATGCGTTATCTCTTTATCCTGTAATCTAGAACGATCATGCCCCTGAAACCAGTGTGAGTTGCTATACTCATGTAAACACGTAATGACATCGGTTTGTGTAGATATATTATGCTGTGTTTTCCACCCACCCTCTTCTCCAAAAAGAACCATGAGGGCGGCTGCTTGATGGACAGAAATTTGTAAATAGTCAGCAATGATGTGTTTTAGCATAGAAATCAATCAAAAGAGAACCAGAGACAGCCATGCTCGTGATAACAAAACCTCGTTCGAGTATTTCTTTTGTACTATATCGGTGTTCACTAAAAAATAATGATGCACTACGAGAAAAATCAATGAGATTGTTTGATGCGTCTGTTAGTCTTTCGAAGAATGTCATGATAGGTTCCGTGGAAATGAAAGAGAATAAGTTTAACACAATGAGATCGAATATTAATATAATATTGGTGTATTCAAGTCACTCCGTTTATCGATACTGTTCGAAGTCAAACTCGACGGAACTTCCCACAATTTCAAATACCTTTTTTCGAGAATGATCACCATGAATGAGCTTGATCTGTTTCTGAGGCACTTCAAATAGTCTCGCTAAAAATTTCTGCAACAAGGCATTGGCACGACCATCAATCGGTTGAGCCATTAAACGAATTTTCAAAGCATCCTGATAAATACCAGTAATCTCTGTACCTTTAGCACCAGGTTGAGCATAAATAATGATCGTGGTTAAATCCCCTTCACGTTTGTACCACATAGGATTTACTCTTACTATTGATTTACCTTTGTCCAATTAATATCCTCCATAATATCCTCAATTTTAGCCATTTTCTCAGGACTATTCACCCTTCTAAATACATCATACGAACGCACCTCAGGGAGAAGGGTTTTAAGAAAATTGCTAAAATCGAGGTTTTATGATCACAATTTAACAGCCACAGATTCGGTCAAATCATAGGTCACCGGTAGACATACAAATATTGATTGATCAACTGGCACCAAATTAATACAATTTACTGAACATTCATTTATAAAGAGTAAAATCGATGCCTGTTAATTTTAGAGATGAACATTTTTCTCCATCCATTATAGCAACAGTTGAATCGATATCTTCTGCAATGTTCGCAGGTTCGCGAGAGCTCTTATTTGAAAATCTCATTTTGATAGAGCAACAGTTACAAACGTTTTATTTGACTCAACCACAACAAGTTAACCCTCAAAGACACGCACAGGAAGTATATAAGGCTTTTCTTCAATGCTGCCTTTGGCAAGTCTGTCAATTTCCGAAACAGGAAAAAAATGAGCAAATCTGTCAAATCATTTTAAGTCATACGTCCAACCTATTTTTGATCGATGGGGTCGAACAAGACCCCTATCATACGATTGTTTGGACTGCCCTTGAAAATGAAGAGACCGTGTTTGATGTTGCAAGAAAAGGAGGATTTACCGAACTTCTCAATCAATTATTGATACAAGCTAGTAAAGCATTCGGCAGAGAAGACCCAGATCATCCCAATCAACTGCTTAAGAATATCGTGTACATCACTCAACTGAGAAAAATACTGATATCAAACTTAACATCAGAGTTACTTCATCTGTGGGGACCATTTGAACAAAGACTGAGTTACGGCTTCAGAGATATCGTCGCGGACCGCTTCGATGCAGGCGTTCGCCTGGGTGAAAGCATCGACAAGGACATGATCGCCGTTCCGATCGGTCCGCCGCTGCGGATGGCTGCAG
>DAHWEW010000295.1:0-3122 GCA_027326225.1 Legionellaceae bacterium | reverse complement strand
GACCAGTGCATACTGGCAAGGATTAGAATCTTGGTATTCATCAATCAATAAATAACGAATTTTACCTTGCCAATATGTGACAATATCCTCCGATTGACTGAACAAAAAAACGGGGAGACGAATCAAATCATCGAAGTCTACTGCATTGTATGCTTGCAGCGCTTGTTGATATAGAGGATATATTTTTTGTGCCTCGGCAAACAAAGGACTGTCTGGCTGAAGCGCCTCTACCTCATCTGCTCGTAACAACTCATTTTTCCAAAAAGAAATGTGTTGTTGCACTTGCAAGACAGATTCACTCGATATAGCGGAAGATTGTGACAACAGATCTCTCAATAGCTGTAAACAATCTTCACTATCAAAAATAGAAAATCCAGGCTTTAATCCACAATGTTCTGCATCACGCTTTAAAATGTGTAGACCAAGTGTATGAAACGTGAAAATTTTTAAGCCTCTGCGCAAAGGGGGCTTAAGCACTTCTGCTACTCTGGTTCTCATTTCATTTGCGGCTTTGTTGGTAAACGTGACCGCATAAATCTGATTGGCAGCATAACCACAATCAAGAATCAAATGAACTATTTTTTGGATAATCACTCGTGTTTTTCCACTACCAGCACCTGCCAACACCAACAAGGGTCCGTCTATCCATTTCACTGCAGCCATTTGTTGGGGATTGAGCATCATGATGCCTAGTGGAAAAAATGGGCATTATTACGTTTATATCACAAGCAATCAATCGACTTTGTGCTAAAATTGCAAATTCCTTGTTATGAATAGATCATCATGAAAAAAACCGATACTCTACAACGCTTCTTATTTGAACACGCAAGCATCCGTGGCGAAATGGCTTACTTAGAAGAGGCTTATAAGACCATCATGGAACAGCGCCCCTATCCTCCCTGTGTTAAAAAATTATTGGGAGAAGCTTTGATATCCTGTCTACTATTAGCGGGTAGTATTAAATTTGAAGGAGAAGTGAGTTTACAATTTCATGGCGATCATCGCCTCCCCTTGTTGCTGGTTCAATGCGATCATCAACTACAAATCAGAGCGTTTGCCAAATATGAAGACAGTAGTGCTGACATGGATTATAACGAGGCTTTTTTACAAGGAAAAATGGCGCTCATGATCAACCAATATAACCAAACCGAAGCCTATCAAAGCATAGTCCCCATACGTAGTACATCCATGGCTGAAAATCTCGTCCATTATTTTGCTCAGTCAGAGCAAATTTCAACCCAGGTATGGCTTGCAGTGAGTGAAGAATCTGTTGCAGGCATGTTGATTCAACTGATGCCCGGTCAAGATACCTTACAACGCGAGCAATTCTGGGAGTATGCCGTACATTTAGGTCAAACCATCAGCGATCAGGAACTATTAACCTTGGATAATGAAACCATTTTGCATCGTTTATACCATGAAACTGAATTGAGACTCTATCCCGCTCGAAGCGTTTCTTTTCACTGTCGTTGCACCGCTGAAAAAATGAAGCAAGTATTGACGGTTTTAGGGGAAAAAGAAGTCAAGGAATTATTAGAAGAAAAAGGGACCGTTGACATTCGTTGTGATTTTTGTAATCAGCAATATTTTTTTGATGCCATAGATGTCACAATGTTGTTTCATAAAAAATCTTGAGCTGAGCTTATGGGTACAAGCATCCGTTTTACCAGATTATTTTAAAATGAGTCGGTCAAAAGGATAATGATGTAAAGAAGAAAGCATTGCTGACGTTGTCGTATCAAAATTTGATACGACAACCGCGCTCAAACAAGAATGGCCACCTTATGAAAGCATCTAACCTGTTCATTGAAAAGGCCTAAAGCGAGCTGAATTTTTGCTTTTCGTTCGCAATGACAAGAACCATTCTCCATGACATTAGGTCATGATTTCTTCTGCTTTTTTCTCGCGATAGGCTTCGATGATTTGGCGATATTTGGGAAACTCAAAACTTAATATCGATGCAGCATATAGCGCAGCATTGATAGCCCCTGCTTTGCCGATCGCCATCGTAGCCACTGGAATTCCAGAAGGCATCTGGACGATGGATAACAATGAATCCAGTCCATTTAATACAGAATTCATTGGCACACCAATGACAGGAAGCAAAGTTAAAGAAGCAATCACCCCAGGCAAGTGGGCAGCGCCACCAGCTGCAGCAATCACCACCTTAATCCCTTTCTCTTCAAGAGACTTGACATAAGCTTGGAGCGCATCGGGTGTTCTATGCGCTGATAAAACACGATGTTCATACGCAATATCAAGTGAGTCCAGCGTGTGAGCGGCATGCTCCATAATTGGCCAGTCAGACTTTGATCCGATGATGATCCCTACCAATGGTTTCATAATTGCGACTCCTTTAATGAATGATTCCTAATGTTTTAAGCACCGACTTCCAGTCAACGCCATGACCATACCATATTCATCACAAGCATCGATCACTTCTTGATCACGAACCGACCCACCGGGCTGAATAATGGCACTGATTCCTAAGCCACTGATCCTATCAATACTGTCTCTAAATGGAAAGAAAGCATCAGATGCCAAAACAGCACCTTTGATGCGATCTTGGCCTTTACGAATGGCAATTTCAACCGCGTCTACTCGAGACACTTGGCCAGAACCGATGGCTTGTACCTGTGTTCCCTTGGCAATCAAAATCGCATTGGATTTGGCATGTTTTACAGCCTGCCAGGCAAACAACAAGTCGGATAGTACTTCATGAGAAGGTTTATGGGTCGTGACAATCTTTAAGTCAGAGGCATTCAAAAAAAGCCGCGAACGCTCTTGTAGCAAAAACCCTCCATCAATGGGCTGAAACTGAACTTGACTGGTAGGCTGTGATTCTTCTAAAGCCAGTACACGCAAATTAGGCTTATTGGCAAAAATGGCTTCGGCTTCTTTTGAAAACGCAGGCGCAATGATCACTTCAAAGAAGGAACGACTGACAAGACGTGCCGTTTCTTCATCACATAATCGATTCAGTGCGATGATTCCACCAAAAGCCGATAATGGATCAGTGGCCAACGCATCTGAAAAGGCGCTACTTATCGAGGCATGAGAGGCAAGACCACACAAATTGGCATGCTTGATAATAACACAAGTAGGCTTATCGAAATCTAAAA
>DAHWEW010000294.1:0-3127 GCA_027326225.1 Legionellaceae bacterium | reverse complement strand
AATTTAGACTATCAAGGTAGAAGAGGTGTATGGGCTACGGAAGTTGAAGCCGGTGCATTGGCTGATTTGCTAGATATTACTTTAGTCGTGACTCCCATAAGGCTAGGGGTAGAACAAACCTCTCTTTCCCCAAGACGTGCACAAGATACAGAGGCACCTGTCGTAAAAATTTATAATTCAAATAATATTCATTGGTATTTTTATGAAAACCAATACGGTGGCACGATTGGTGATGGTAATTGCTTATACAATGCTTTTGCCCAGGCTATTAGACAAATTTTGTTATTCGAGCGGACTAAGCAAGAAAGCAATACTCAAAAAGAACTGTTGGGAAAAATTGACAGTCAAGAAATCACAACGCTTTCGGCCGAAGCCCTACTCAACAAAGTCAGTGTTCAAGTAAAGAGTTCTGAGAAGAAAGAGCAGAAACAAAAAGAGCATCCCCCTAAAAAAATGTCTGGTGAAGAACAGCAACAAATCATGGCATTTCTCAATAAATTCCAAGCACAATTGGAGATTCTCAGAAGAAAAGCCAATGAGTTAGAGGCTCATTCTTTAAAAGATACACGCTATATCAATCCAGCCATACAAGCGACTCAATTAGTAGAGGCCTTAGATAATGCGATAGATACTTATCAGAACGACCATGATAAAATTAATTTTTATTCAACTTGTTTCGAGGCAATTAATACATCCAGAGCAGTTCTAGAAGAACACCGAGGTTGGAAGGAAATCTTATATAATATTGCTTTGGCAATCGTTGGATGTGGTCTTTTTTATGCAGCGGCGACTTTGGTGAATAGAGGCCTTAATGGTCATTATTTCTTTCGCTGTAGCACGGACTCTTCAAAAAAATTAGATGATTTAGAAAATAGTTTACAACCATAACGTTGGACATATCTTAAAACAGGATTCATTCAAAGGAGTATGAGTGTGTCTGTTTTGAAAAAATGAGGGATCAATAGCCCATGCAATCATTATGGATGATGACATTATTCCTCATTTCTACTCTAGCAGTCCCATTGGTTTTAATCATGATGCCAGCGATATACTTGATATTGATTCGATTCAAAAGGACCAAACGGAGATGACCATTAGAACTGTGGTAAAACTTGGCAATAGACAATTGAGTACGCCATCAGAAGAGATAGTTGATGTGCATCAAGCCCATGATGTTTTGTTGCCTCTTGTAGAAGATATGAAAGAAACCATGATGGCCGAAGGGGGAGTGGGAATCGCAGCCCCTCAAATTGGGTGTAATAAGCGCGTGGTTATCTTTGGTTTTGAAAGCAATCCTCGCTATCCAGATGAAGCAAGTGTGCCTTTCACTATTCTCATCAATCCAGTGATTACCCCTCTTTCAAATGAAATGGTTGATGGATGGGAGGGCTGTTTGAGTGTGCCTCGCCTAAGAGGGCTGGTTTCACGTTACCAAAAAATCAAATACAGTGGTTATGATCTGATGGGTCGTTTGATCTCGCGTGAAGTTCAAGGATTTCACGCGAGAGTCGTGCAGCATGAGTGTGATCACCTAGATGGGATATTATTCCCCTATCGGCTCAAAGATATACGACAGTTTGGTTTCGAAGATGAGCTTGATTATTTGTAACTCACTCATCCTAAAGGATGACACAGTGTTTCTTTCTTCTTTCTTTTGCCGTCCTACTGGTGTCACTTTTTATAGATTGGCTAAAACAGCCAAAACGCCGTAGGCCTTGGGAACCCTCTCTGGATGGAGGAGGTATATTGTCTTTGGATGACGCAGAATTGAGAGAGCTGGACTTCTGCATGGACTGAGGAGGCGGTGCTGCTGTGTCAACGGGTACAGCTTTACGAGAGATTTCTTGCTCATCGACTTGAGTTTGGGTGTTTAGTAGTTCACGAATGCTGTTTGCAGGTGAAGAACCAAGAATGCTTGTATTGTCTTCACTGTTTTGTCTACTTGAAGCACGAGACGAACTAGGAAGGCGCTTTTGTAAGGTTTCAATGATGGTGTTTACCTGTCCTTGAATGTCTTCGCCAATATTTGTTTCATGTTTAGACATCAATGCTTTTGCTTGGCGATGAAGCAAGAGTGCATCTTTATTGTTTGAGGCAGATAACAGGAGATCGGCCTTTGCACATAGGGCTTTGATGAGATTAAATATGATTTTTTCACGCATCGAGTGACTGCAGCCATCATCTGCTATTTTTTCTGCTATATCTAAAGCAGTATAAGCTGCTGAAATCGCTTCTGAATAGAGGTGTTTCTTGTTATACACGATGGTTAAATTAGAATATAAAGGCATTTCGTTGCTGATGAATTTTTCTCGAAACTCGGGTAATTTATAAATATCTAGGGCGTGGTGGTAAGTTTCAATGGCATCATCCAGTCTGGTGGCTCTGTAATAAGTCGCACCAATCTCTTTCCAAGCCAAGGCTAATTGAGTGAGCATGAGTTGAATATTTTCTTGTTGCTTTACAAAGAAAGCAGGTATTTTTTGCAAAGCAGTGATTAAGTCATGATGAATAGTGACTAGTTTGGCATGGACTTTATCAACCAATGCGGGGTTCAATTTCAGTTGACCGTCGCGTTGAAAGTAATCAGGAAACATAGCTTCGGCTTTTTCGTAACCTTGACGCGCTTCCACTTCTTCCAATAAGTGATGAATCGCATCTTTTTCGCTATCATCCGTGCTTAATGAAAGCGCTTGGCGAAGTTTGGTCTGAGCTGTAGGTAAGATCGTGGAAAAAGATTGTTTGATTGCTTGTGCACCATTTATGATTGCATTGAAATGTTCTCTGATGAGACCATACATGGCATCCTTGTATTCTTCTGGGTGAAAAAAGACAATGTCACCATTTAGGATTTCCATATATTGAAACAGTGCATCTATGCGCAACATGCCATCATAAATCCCATGTGCTTGTCTATAATCAAAATCGATTTGAGTATCCCCCAAACCGACCACAGTGGGTAGATTTTTTCCTTTAAAAGCCACTTCTGTTAACATGTTGGCAGTCGTTTTAAAGGAATGGAACCTTGGTTCAAGCGGATTGGTTTCTGAAGAAGCGATAGGCTCATAACAGATTGGGGAGATGAAGCACTCTAAGACCGTTTGAACCCATGATGCTTCGTTTTCTTTTG